>WYBG01000288.1 GCA_011526015.1 Deltaproteobacteria bacterium
GCAAAATGATTCAAACCCTTACATCAAACATTATTTTGCCATTCACTCATTTTGCCTTTATCGCCAGGCTCGCAGTAGCCGGCCTGAAGCATTACAAGCCGGGCAAATAATTTTCTGAAAATCTATATTATGCCCAGGCTCGCTACGGCGGGGAGGTGAATTTGCGGGAGCTGGCCAGGGGAATCGCGGAAATCTCCACCCTCAGCGAGCTGGATATGATCGTCGCCCTGGAGGAATTGATCCTGGCCATTCCCCAATACCTCGCGGAGGGGAAGATTGTGCGTTTAGGCGACTTCGGAACTTTCCGCCTGATCCTGAACAGCGCGGCGCGAACAGCGAGGCGGAAGTGAACGCCGGGAACATCCGCTCCGGGCGGGTGCACTACCGCCCCGAAAAGTATTCCGGGAAAAGCTGCTGCCGCTGCAATACCGGTGCGTCTCCACTCTCGATGAATAAACCGGAAAGAGAGGGGGTACGGCAGGGCAAAAGAATAAATATAGACCTTCCGGGTCTGCCCCGGCCAGGCATTGAGGAACCCCCCTCAGGAACGTTCCTGACGTCGCCGCGTGCCCGTGACTCGCACCGCGCATTTCCGAACACGCCCCGTTGGATTGAATTCGCCAGCAGTATCATCTGCCACCGGGAGGTTACTCATCCCCCTCACGTTATGGACGTTCTACTAAAATTGCCTCCCCATCAAATTTATTGAGAGAAACACGCCATGAGAGTGCCCTTTGGTTAATGAACGAACAAAAAAGGTCCTCGAATGGTATCGCTCACTTCCCTGAACCCCTTTACTCTTCCGGAAAAGAAAGAATTCGAGCCGGTTTCGGCAAAATTCCAGTATTCGAAGAATCTCTCCCGCCAGCTGGCCACCCTGTTCGGACTCACCCGCTTGCTCAATTCTCCTCGCCGGTTGGAACAACAATTGAGCCTGATCCTGAAAGAAACCAACCAAATACTGGATGCAGAAACCACGGTACTGTACCTCCTCAATGAAAAACAGCGGGAGCTTTGGCAATACCGGTTGAACGGCGGGGAGGTAAAACAGCTACAGCAGCCGCTGGGCCAGGGAATTGCCGAATACGTGTTGCGCACCGGAAAGGTCATCACCCTGGCGGATGCATACCAGGACCCGCAAATACGAAGAGAAATTGCCCGCCTCGATTCTACCCCGGTACAATCGTTCCTGATCGTGCCGGTCGCCGGCAAATGCGGCAAACTAATCGGCTGCATCCAGGTGATGAATAAGCGCAGCGGCGCCTTCGATTTCAAGGATACCCAGTACTTGATGATCATCGCCGACCTGGTGTCCCTGGCCATTCGCAATACCCTCACCGCCGCCCAGGCGGAGGAGTGCCGCCGCCTGGAAACCGAAATGCGCCAGGCGGCAGAAATCCAGCGCCGTTTTCTACCCGTTGAGGCGCCAAAAGTGCCGCAATATGAGATTTTTACTTTTTACCAGGCCTCTAAGTACCTGGGGGGCGATTATTATGTTTTTTTCCCGTTCTCGAACAGTTTTTCCTGGGTAGTGGCGGACGTGAGCGGCAAGGGAGCGCCCGCGGCGCTGTTGGGGGCTAATCTTCATGCCTGCCTGCACGCTTTTGCAGACCGGGCTGATTCCGGGAAGGAGATTGTGCAAAAAGTCAACCGGCATTTTCATGCCTGCACCGCTTCGGATAAATATGCCACCTTTTTTTGGGGAAACATCGACTATCATCAACACCGCTTTAAATACGTCAACGCCGGGCATACTCCCCCGCTGCTGGTAAAACGGGAAGGGGCGGTGCAGCGCCTTAAACCGGGGGGATTGCCGATTGGGATCGTGGAGGCGTTCGAGTTCGAGGAGACGGAGACCGGCATCGAACCGGGCGATAGCTTGCTGATTTTCTCCGATGGAATTACCGAGGCGCTCAGCCCGGAAAACGAACGGTTCGGGAAACGGTGCTTACACAAAATGGTGCGGCAGCATTACCATCTACCCCCTGCGGAGTTGGGGAAGGTAATTCTGGATCAGTTGGGAATGTTTGTGGGCGCTTCCGATTACCCCGATGACATAACCCTGCTGATTCTCCGGCGGAACGCGGCATAGGTTCCGCCGGGAGTTTACAAGGAAAGCCTTGTAGCATCGGGAGGTCTTGAGGCCGCGGGTTCGCCCGAGGGAGCAACCCGCGGCTTTTTTATATCTTGCTCCGGGAACCCGATTTCAAATTTCCATTGAAATATTAGGCTCCCGGCCGGTGGTTATTAGCTCCCGATACTTCTATACCTCACGGGGCATACACTGGGTTTTGAATGATTCCGGTTTGCCTATTCGGGGATCCTTGATTCCATATGCCAGATCATTTATGTTTATCCGGTATCTGGCATCCTTGAAGGGGGAGGATGCGCGTATCATTCAGACTCGGAAAATTCGGAAATGACTTCGATAACCGGATCCTCTTGTTCCGGGGGAGGCGAAAATTCCCGCCCCCGGAAGGCCGCCAGCACCACGGTGATATTATCCGGCCCCCCCCGCCGGTTGGCCTCGTGGATCAATTCTTGACAGGCGGCGGCCGGGTCCGGCGCGGAAAAAACGATCTGCGCTAACTCTTGTCTTTTTATCACCCCGGAGAGACCGTCGGTGCAAAGCAGCAGGTAATCTTCCCGGCACAGTTTCACCGCGCTCAGGGCAACTTTTAACCGCTCCTCTGCGCCCAGGGCCTGTAAAATAATATTTCTGCGGGGATGAACTTCCGCTTCTTCTTCGGTGATTCTTCCCGCTTCTACCAGTTGGTTTACGAAAGATTGATCCCTGGTCAACTGCCAGATCCGCCCCCGGCGCAAGAGATAGGCGCGGCTGTCGCCGATTTGCGCGATAAACGCCTGCCCGCCCAGGATTCCCGCGAGGGTTGCGGTTGCTCCCATGCCCTGCAGGGCCGGTTGATGGCGGGCATTTTCGATAATGGTGTGATTGGCGGCCAGGAGAGCCTCGCAGAGACGTTGGCTGAATGGAGTCTTATTGGGGGCGGATTCCAGGTAGTCCTTAACGGTTTTCACCGCCAGCGCGCTGGCAACTTCACCGGCGGCTGCCCCGCCCATACCGTCGGAGACCATCAGGGCAAAGCCACCTTTATCGAGCGGGAATTCTCGCGGGTGCGGCAGGGCTTCGACGTGCTCGCTGGTCAGGTTCCCGACCAGGAAATGATCTTCGTTGCCCTGGCGAACCTTGCCGATGTCAGTTTGGGCGAAGACGGTGATCATAGACCTCGAAAATAAATCATGATGCCTTAACCCATGAAACCTGAAGCGCGATGTGCGGTCACGCATCACGTTTCTCTTTTCATGCCCCTGGGGGCGCTCCTCATTTGATGACTATGATAACCATTCATCGCCGGAATGCCAACGGCAAATTTATTTTGTGGACCTTGTGGTTTCCGGGTCGCCGAAGCGCACGCTCAGGATCATTTTCTCGCACTGGTAAAGTTCCTGCTGCACCGGTTCTTCCTCCCGGCGCTCCCAGGGACAGCCGTAGGTTGCAAAAACCATGTCTTTTCCCCGGGAGAGGTATAACACCCGGGTAAGGTAATCACGGTTTTTTTCGGTTATTTTGAAACTTGCCGCCCCAAACAGGTAGGCGCCCGGCTGCGGCTCTTTAACGTCGAAGGGTTCGGATAATTTTCCCCGCGAAACAAAGCCCCGGGCGGCCTCAAAAAGCTCCCCGGCAGAGGGAGAGCGGCCATTTTGGCTTTCCGCCAGGGCAATTTTCAGGATTCCTTTTTGAGAATCGCGCCTGGCCAGGATAAAATTTTCATACGGGAAAAACATCCATTCCGGGGTCGCTTTGAAAATGAGTCCGCCGAGGCAAATTTCGACTGTATCCATATCGGTCCTTTCCGTTAAGCCCTTTTTTTTCGCGTGCGGATATTAACCCCCCATGGAATGACAGAATGTACCATATCGCAAATTTTTCGCATTCGGAAAATATACTAAAATTCGCGCGGATCAAAATACTCTATACCCTATAAAACTGCCTTATTACCCGCTCCTGGCATATCAGGCAGTGAGGTTCCTGCGCGTTGCCGGCGGTAAGTTTCACAAATGAACAGTGGATTTATTTCCCTGCGGGACATATATTGGCGATGCACAACGGAGGAGTGATATGAACGATCGGCGTGAATTTCTGAAACGGTGGACGCTCGCCAGTGGTATTACCGGACTTTCCGCCTTCGCTGTTTATATTGCGCTCATTGCCGTACCCCTGCCGCAATTCTTCACGGTTCTATTTGCTGCGGCTTTCGGCGTTCTTTTGAGCATCGCCAGCGTGGGGCTTTATCACCTGCTCAAAATATCTCGAAAAACCGTCACGCTCCAGGTTGCGTTGATGTGCAACGTCGTGGCGGGCGCAATTGTGAATATGATGATAGTGGTGCAGTTAACCGTGAGAAGTTTTATGCGTCAGGATCTCGACGCGGCCGCGGATGAATCCGTACGGGAAACCCTGCGCTGGATATGGGACGCCGTGGATAAGGTGCAGTTGGGGTTAGACGTATCCTGGGACGTGTACATCGCCTTAGGAACCTTCCTCTTTGCCCTGAACATGCTCCGCCACCCGCGCTTCGGGAAAATTTTCGGCGGGGTGGGAATGCTAATTACGTTGTTGCTGCTGGCGTTCAATTTATACACCTTTCCCACCCCGCCGGGCGAAGCTAACTTAGTGGATTTAGGTCCCGCGGTGGGGTTGTGGTACATCGCAGTGGGCATTCAAACCCTGCGCTCCGTGAAGTGGGCGGGCGATACAGTTGCGGGAGTCAATGAAACGTGACGCGGAAAACGTAATGCGTATTCCGTTTTTTTGCGCATTACGATTCGCACGGGCTCCCCAAATGCCTGAAAAACTTAGTTTATTCATTTCATGATCAATCTAAGCGAGCTCTCCCGGGGGGATGGATTCCCCAAAACCGCCCTGGTGCACGACTGGCTGACCGGCATGAGAGGCGGCGAAAAAGTGCTGGAAGTGTTGTGCGAGTTGTTCCCCCAGGCGGATCTGTTCACCCTGGTGCACAATCCCGGCAGTGTTTCCCAATTGATCGAAAACCGGCGCATTTTTACGGCCTTCACCAACCGGCTGCCCTTTAAAGCCAGGCGCTATCGCTACTACCTGCCGCTGTTTCCCACCGCCATCGAGCTTCTCAATTTCAAGGGATACGACCTGATCCTCTCCACCTCCCACTGCGCCGCCAAGGGGGTCAGAACTCCCCCGGATGCGCTGCACGTTTCCTACCTGCACACCCCCATGCGCTACGTCTGGGACATGTATGAAGAGTACTTCGGGGCGGATAAGATCGGCGCCGTCCAGCGGGCGATCATCCCCCTGTTTGCCAATTATCTGCGCA
Source organism: Deltaproteobacteria bacterium (assembly GCA_011526015.1). Lineage (GTDB taxonomy): Bacteria > Calditrichota > Calditrichia > RBG-13-44-9 > J075 > JABWBP01. The sequence continues at coordinate 5,376 of WYBG01000288.1, forward strand.
TGTGGGACGTCGCCAGCGCCAACCGGGTGGACTATTTCATCGCCAACTCCCGGCACGTGGCCAACCGCATTGGCAAATACTACCGCCGCGAGGCCGCGATCATCCATCCCCCGGTGGATATTGCTTCGCTCCGCGCCGGGGAAACAACCGCGGATTATTATTTGATCGTCTCCGCGCTGGTGCCCTACAAGCGGGTTGACCTGGCGATCGAAGTGTTCAACCGGCTGGGGAAGCCGCTGCGCATCATCGGCAGCGGGCCGGAGGAGCGAAAATTGAAAAAAATGGCCGGTAAAACCGTTCACTTTCTCGATTGGCAGCCCGCGGAAAAATTAGCCGGCCACTACGCCGGCTGCCGGGCCTTGATTTTTCCCGGGGAGGAAGATTTCGGAATCGTGCCCGTGGAAGCCCAGGCCTGTGGTAAGCCGGTGATCGCCTTTGGAAAGGGCGGGGCGCTGGAAACCGTGATCGGCTATGACGGTTCCAACGAGGGCGCCTGCACCGGGGTGTTTTTCCGGGAGCAGGGTGAAACCGCGCTCGGCGAGGCCGTCGCCCGCTTCGAATCCCTGCAATGGGACGCCGCCGTCATCCGCAGCCACGCCCAAAAATTCGGGAAAGAGCAATTTACCCGGCAAATCCAAAAATTTATTGAAACGAAAGTGCAGGAATTCTTTGCTGCAAAATAACCTCTATCGCCGCAATCTGCTAATTCCCTTTTTGAAACTTCTCTTCGACGTGCTCGCCATCGAGTTGGCGGTGCTGTTCTCATTTTATTTGCGATTTTATTCGCCGTTAACGGAATTTATCCCGGTCACCAAGGGATTCCCTTCGATTGCCAACTACCTCTATTTTTCCCTGTTCCTGGCCGCGGTAATGATAATTTTGTTCGGATCATTCCATTCCTACCGCAGCCGCTTTTTCAGCACCTTCACCCAGGATATTCCCGTGGTGATGAAGACCTCCTTCCTGGGAATCATGTTTGCGATGAGCGGTGCGTTCCTGTATCGCGAATTCTCCTACTCGCGGCTGGTTTTTGCCCTCATTTTTATCAATTCAAACGTTTTTTTGCTGCTGGGGCGATTTCTCTTTCACCGCCTGAAGCGGCGTTTCCTGCGCAAAGGATTCAGCACCGTGCGGGTCTGCCTGGTGGGATCGGCGGAGAACCTGCCCCGGGTGTACCAGCGTTTAGTAGCTGACCGGAATTATAATTTCGAGATTGCGGGGTACGCCGCGGAAAAAACCATCAAGGAACTGCCGCTTCCCCGCATCGGCGCCGTGGCGGACCTGGCCGGCCTTGCCGCCGGGGAGCAGGCGCATGACGCCTGGATCATTGCCTTTGACCAGCGCGAGCATGAAAAAATCTGGCCGGTAATGAAAGCGGCGGAAGGGAAAAATATCGAGTTGTTTTACGTGCCGGATATTTTAGACATTTTGACGCACCATTTTCGCACCCTGGAAGTTGGCGGTATCCCCCTGCTGCAATTGAAAGCGTTCGTGCTCTCCGGCTGGCAGGGCTTCATTAAGCGCACTTTTGACGTCGCCGTGGCCGGATTCAGCCTGATTGCCCTGTCGCCGCTGTTTTTGCTCGTCGCCGTTGCGATCAAGTTGACCTCCCCGGGGCCGGTGTTCTACCGGCAAAAACGGCTCAGCCTCGATGGGCGGGAATTCACCATGCTCAAATTCCGTTCCATGCGGGCGGATGCGGAGGCGAAAACCGGCCCGGTGTGGGCCGCCAAAGACGATCCCCGCACCACCTCGGTGGGCAGATTCCTGCGCCGCAGCAGCCTGGATGAGCTGCCCCAATTGGTGAACGTGCTGAAAGGAGAGATGAGCTTAGTAGGCCCGCGCCCGGAGCGCCCCCATTTTGTGGAACAGTTCCGGGAGGACGTTCCCCAGTACCTGGAGCGCCACCGGGTACGCTGCGGCATGACCGGCTGGGCGCAGGTGAACGGCCTGCGCGGGCAGTCACCCATCGCGGAACGCACCCGCTACGACCTCTACTACGTGGAAAACTGGTCGCTGTGGTTCGACGTGAAGATTATCCTGCTGACCTTTATGGAGATTCTTCGGGGGGAAAATGCGTATTAGAAGTGGCTCAAGTGAGCTAATCGGTATAACCAATCGCTATTTTTAGCGCCTCATTCAATTCGATAATCTTTTGAGGAGACAGTGAAGCGATAAAATGTGTAAGAGACGATTTGGGAATGCTAATCAGTTCATCACAGTGGATTGCGCTATCGTGTTTCAACCCTTCTTCGATTCCTATTTTGACTTGCGTCGATAACCCGTCATACCTGCTATATACCGGCGCACAAACCACGGTAGAGAATTTCGAATCAATAGACCTTATTCATAGATAAGCGTATGTTTTATAGCAGATTGAATAGCCCCCCGATTTATCGGGGGGGCACAAATTAACCTCATATCTTAATTTTCCGGGGCTTTAGCCCCCCGTGGTGCAAC
>WYBG01000289.1 GCA_011526015.1 Deltaproteobacteria bacterium
CGCCTGAATGAATTATTCCGCTTCAATTTGAAGCTGCTGCAATTTATTTCCCTGGCGCTGGTAAACGTCGATATAAAAACCCGCACGGTGCAATATTGCAATGCCGGGCACCATCCCCCGCTATTGTGGAAGCCCGGCTCCGCGACGGCATGCTGGTTAAATCCCACCGGCCCGGCCATCGGGCTGATGCCGGAGCCGCCTTTCCGGTCGGAGATTTTACGATTTGAGCCGGGGGATGTATTGGTGTTATATACCGACGGGCTGGTCGAAGCGCGAAATTCCCGGGGAGCGGAATTCGGAGAGGAACGCCTGGTTGAATTTATCCGGGAACGTCATGAAAAATCTGCTGATGCTCTACTAACAGATCTCCGGGAAGCGCTGGAAAACTTCGCCGGCGAGCGTTTGCATGACGATGTGACCCTGGTAATTCTCAAATTCTAACCTCGTTTCCAGACCATAAGCTTTCAACAAAAAAGGCGGTCCCGCCAAAGCGGAATCGCCTTTTTGATTTTAGAATCCCATCATCGAAAGGTTAGCTCAACTGAAAGCGCACCTTTCGCATTACTTTATCGAAATCCACCCCGTCATCCTTGGCGATTTGGAGCGCCTCCCGCAGGTAATATTCATCCAGAGTTCGATAATAGTCGTTCAAATACAGCACCACCAGTTCCTCGGAGTCCTTCCGGGTCCATTGCAGGCCGGGAAATTCTCCTAAGTGATTGGCATTGTTTATATTGTGCACCGTGCCATCCTTTCGCGGTGAGGTTTCAAAAAAGTTATGGTATTGTTGTTCCTGAAAGTGCGCAAGCGCCCTTTTCAATACATTTTCTTAAGTGATTTCAAAACTTCCTCTAAATTATCGGCAACCACATCCGCCGCCTTTAAGTACATTGGTGAAAGTGTGGTGGCCACGGCGATGCAGCGCATTCCGGCGTTCCTGGCGCTCAAAATTCCCAAAGGGGCATTTTCGATGGCCACACACTCCTCCGGCTCCACTTCGATAGTCTGTGCAGCCTTCAAATATGGTCCCGGGGAGGGTTTGGTTTGAAAAACGTCATCGGCGGTGATGATCACGTCGAAGCGATCTTGCAAGCCGAAATTCTCCAGCGCTTCGACCACCCGCCTGCGGTCGCCGCCGGTAACTAGGCCGCTTTTCAAGTTCTTTTCCCGAATCCAGTCCAATAATTCGATCAAATGGGGATAATATTCAAGCTTTTTGATCTGGTCATAATAAAGCCGTTTCTTTCGCAGAATGTTGAATTTCTCCTCTGCCGGAAGATTGTATTTATGGGTGAATTGCACCGCCAACTCTTCCAGCGCCGCTCCCTCCAGGACGTATAACTCTTCCGGACTCATTTCGATACCGTATTCTTCCAACGCTCGCCGCCATCCTTCATAATGGTCTTCCATACTGCGAATTACCACCCCGTCGAAATCCAACAAGATCGCTTTCATCCGTTTCCCTTAGTTTAAACGCTCCGAAATTTGCGGCAGTATCTTCTTCTCCCGGGATTTCTCAAACCCCTGCCAGGTTGATGCTCCTCCATCCAACCGGTAGAAATATACGGAAAAAAATGTAAACGTCAACGGTACAAATCAAAAGGGTGATAAAAAGTGAAACGTAATGCGTAAAACGTAACCTGGCTGATATTGCGTATTCCGTTTTCCGCCCCGTACACCTTCGCATTACATCATACGCATTACGCAATACGTATTACGCATTACGCATCACGCCTCGCCCGCGCCGGCCACGTAGCGATGGTAATAATCCTCCAGCACGCTGCGGGAGCGCAGGCGCTGAATATCGGCGCGGCGCTCATTCAAAGCCGCCAGCAATTTTTGAATTACCAGGGAGTCGGCGGCAAATTCCACCCGAACCGTTTCCCCGGTTTCCCGCAGCACCCGGGGCTTCAGATCCGGAAAGCGCGACAGGATTTCCAGCGCCGGACGGCTCGCGTCCAGGGTATAAATTTCTTGCCGGATTTCCTGCAAATTCAAGCGTTGAATAATTTCCCCTCGTTGAAGAATCGCCGCGGCAGTGCAAAATGTCTCGATTTCCTCCAAATTGTGGGAAGCGTACACCAGGGTGCGGTCGGAGAGGCGCGCCAATACCTCGCGCACGTCTTTTTGCCCGCCGGGATCGAGGCCGGACATCGGCTCGTCCAACAGCAGAATCCGGGGCTGGTGAATCAGGGCAATCCCGATTTGCAGCCGTTGCGCCATGCCTTTGGAAAAGCCCGCTACCAGTTCCCCGGCAACCCCGGCCAGTTGGGTAAAGTTCAGCATCTCCTCGATGCGCTCAGCCGCTCGGTTTTTCTCCATGCGGTACATTTTCGCGGCGATGCGAAGCAACTCCCGGGGGGTGAAATTTTCCATCCCCTCCTGCCGCTCCGGCACGAACCCCATAAATTTCCGGGCTTTTTCCAGGTTTTTTTCTCCCAGAATCCGGATAGAACCGCGCTCCGGCAGCACAAAATTCATCAACAAACGCATCAGCGTGGTTTTGCCCGATCCGTTGGCGCCGATCAGGCCAAGCCGTTCCCCCGCGGCAACCTCCAGATCAACGGCTTCCAGCGCCGGCCGGGGAGCGCCGGAATAGGTTTTGGAGACGCCAGTCATCTCGATCGCAAGCATTTTGGCCTCGGTATCAATCCAAATAAGTTCACGCCCGTTCGCATTATAATTATTTCCTTTGCCCGGGACTGTACTCAATATCACTGACCCGGGAAGTTACACTCCCCATTATTAATATGAAAATGGCAGAAAAAACGCTTGACTTTTGGGGGCGGATTGACCATTTTCGGTTCGCCCGTTCATTGCAGCGCCATCTGCTACCTTCATATTTAAAATGAACTTAGGTGTATAAAATACGGTAGCAAAAAATTAACTTCCCACTCATCCGCCCGCAACTGCTCGCGCCGTTCAGGAGCAAGGGAGAAAAGATTAACCTTAAGCACCGCCAGCACCGCTTCGCCATGAGCGCAAACCCAGCCCCGCACCATCCCGTAGTCCCGTCCTGGCGCTCCAATGCCGGTTTTTCTTCCTCCACCAAAGGTTTCGTGGGAATCGACGCGCTGGCGCTCCCGGCGGTTTTTTCCGGCGCGGCTTATTA
>WYBG01000290.1 GCA_011526015.1 Deltaproteobacteria bacterium
CGGGGGCGTCGTACACCCGGCGGGCGCTTTCTTTAAGCACCTCCGCCGCTTTTCGGAGCATTTTCGGTTCTCCTCCCCCACCCGGGACCAGCACTTTCTCCGCGGGGCTCTCATCATCGCCAATCCATCGAGCCTCCCCATTGCCGGCCTGCCCCTTCGGGGAAAGCTGCTGCGCCATGCTCAGCGGATCGGATTTGGCGATCAATTTCTCGGCGTATTTGGCAAAATGGCCCACCCCGCCGGCCTGGGAATTCCACATATAATCGGAAGAGCGTTCCGTGGCGGCGGGAACCAGCGCAGCGGCGTCGCCTTCGATGTAGAACAGTTTCGGGGCGGTTCCTTTTTCCACTTTTCGGGCGGTGACTTGTTCGCGGGCCAGCAGTTGGGAGATTTCCGAGGCGGGATCGTCCATATCGCCGGAAATGATGGCGTGTTCCGGGCAGACGTTCACGCAGGCGGGTTCCAGCCCGATATCCACCCGGTGGGCGCAGTAGTTGCACTTGGCCGCGGTGTGAGTGTCCGGGTCGATGTAGAGCGCGTCGTAGGGGCAGGCTTGCATGCAGGATTTGCAGCCGATGCAGCGGCGGTTGTCGAAATCCACGATGCCGTCCTCGCGGACAAAAAGCGCCTGCACCGGGCAAATCTCCACGCAGGGCGCGTCTGCGCAGTGGTTGCAGCGCATCACCGAGAACAAGCGCCGGGTGTGGGGATATTCTCCCTTCTCGATATACTTTACCCAGGTGCGGTTGACCCCGATAGGCACGTCGTGCTCTGCCTTGCAGGCCACGGTACAGGCGTGGCAGCCGATACATTTGCGGTTGTCGATGATAAAGCCGAAGTTCATAAACTCATCAAGGATAAAGGTTGATGGATAAAGGATAAATAAGACGTTTAAAATCAATCGGACCCTGGCAGCCTCCGGGAGGTTTCGGTTTGCCCCGCGAGGCTTCAAAGTTTACCGATGGCCATACCATTTTTGCAACTGTTTTCTTAACCGCGATGGATCGCTTTGCCCTCCCTTCATTTATTTTTCCGCTTTATTTTTGAAAAAATATGGTTATTTTCCATATAACCTTCAGAAAGAAGCGGGCGCAGCACAAATTGCACAAAACTGGATTTCGGAATGAATAGCCCCGCGCTTCAGCGCGGGGGGATCAAAAATCCTATAGCTCTTGCCGGGGCTTAAGCCCCGTGTTTTGGCAACTATCGGGGCTGAAGCCCCAATTTGTCTTGTCTGTTTTCTCTCTTCCCCGCGCTGAAGCGCGGGGCTATTCATCTATACGTTTGTGCAATTTGTGCTGCGCCCGAAAGAAGCACGTTTATACATAGTTACAACATAAACGTACAATACCAGCGAGGTAAGCCCGATGCCCTCCCGTTCAATGTTCCTGGTCCTGATTGCAGTTTTAATGGCGCAGGTGTTATGGTTTTGCGAGCGCCAGGCGGAATCTAACCGCGAAACGCTGCGCCGCGCCGATAACGACAGCCTCTCCGCGGTCGCAGCGGATTCAATCGCTATCGCCCCGGAAATCCAACGGGCGGATAGCCTTTACGCCAAAGCGGAAGCGCTGCTAAGAGGAAGAGAGACTGCGGGCGTGGAACCCTGGCTGCGAGAAGCTGCAAACATTTACCGAAGCGAAGCGGCGCTGATGGACGATTCGCTGCTGTGGGTAAAATATTACCGCTGCCAGCAATATTATGGCGAATATCTCCGGCTTACCGGGGCGTTTCAGGCGGCGCGGGATTCTGCGCAAAAAAACCACCAGGAAACCCTGGCGCGGTTTGGAGAGGTGCACCCGCTAGCAGCTAATTCCTACAACAGCCTGGGAACCGCCTTTTACTCCCTGGGAGCGCTGCGCGAGGCCCTGGAGAATTTTCAACACGCTTTGCGACTCTGGTCGAAATTGCCGGAGAAAGACCCCGGCTCTATCCTCAAAATTTCAATCAATAGCGGGATCATTGCCTTCCGGGTGGGCAATTATATGAAGGCTATCGAGCTTTTCACCCAGGCGCTTCAGCCCGGGCCAGAGCCGGGCGCTTATTCTCCGGACAGTTCTATTCTCTTCAATATCCATAACAGCATTTCCGGCGCCTATTTCTACTTAGGCGACTATGACCATGCGTTCTATCATCTTGAGAAGGCATTTGAGATGCTGGGAGGGAGCTGGCACGACCAAGCGCTTTATTATAGCAACCAGGCGATTCTGCTGTATAGCCAGGGTGACTATGAAAGCGCCCTGCAACTGAACCGGCAGGCGTTGCAACTCCGGTTATCCAACGGAGCGGAAAATACCCCTCATATTGCTGACAACTATAACAATTGGGGCAACATTTATGAAAAATTAGAAGATTATCCCCGGGCTTTGGAGCATTATCAAAAATATTTGCAGATTCACCTGGCGCTTCCCGAAAGAGATACGACCCACATCGTCACTGCTTATGAGAATATTGGCGTTATCCTTCTCAAAACGCAGCAACTTGGTGCAGCAAAAGAGAAAATCGAAGCATCGCTGGCGATGCGCCGGCAGCTCTTCCCGGAAGGACATGCCGACCTGGCTTCCAACTACCTGAATCTCGGCGACTACTATGCAGCGAAGAAGTTGTATTCATCGGCATTGCTGCATTATCGAAAAGCCCTGGATATTAGCATGGCCACCGGCGCGGAAAAACAACCGGCGGTCAGCCAGGCTTACCGGCGCATCGGGGACCTCTATTTAGAGCAGAAAAACCCCGGCCAGGCGTTACATTTTTACCAGAAGTCGCTGATCGCCCTCTCCAGGGATTTCAATAACCCCGATGAATCGGCAAACCCGGCGCCGGAACAGATTCAATGGAGGCCTGAGGCGGCCGGTGTTCTATCCGCAAAAGCGGATGCATTCCTCAGCCGCTTTGCCCAAACCGGAAAACCGCGCGATCTGGAACAGGCCATGGCCACCCTTACCCACGCTACCGGGCTTATCGAGCGCACCCGCAGCGATTACCACGCCGAGGCCTCGAAATTCATTCTCAGCCGCCAGGCGGCAAATCTCTACGGAAAATCCATCCGCACCGCGCTGGCCTTGCACCGCCTCAGCGGCGACCCGGCCTGGCAGGAAGCAGCCTGGGGCTTTTCGGAGAAAGCCAAATCCGGGGTATTATTGGAAACCATCTGGAAAGCCCGCGCCCGCCGGTTCGCCGGCATTCCTGACAGTCTGCTGCAGCAAGAGCTTGCGCTGCGCCAGGCGCTCATCCGTTTCGAAACTCAGGCCATTTTAGAAAGCGCCAAACTCCCCCGGGAGCGCGATGAAGAATTGATCGAAGCGGCGGAAAAAGAGTTTCGCAGCTTGAAATTCGCCTATGACCGCCTCACCGAAACATTTGAGAACCACTACCCGGAATATCACCGGCTGATCTATGAAGTCCCCCATGTTTCTCTTCCAGAAGTTCAACGCCGTCTCGAAAATAATACCGCGTTGCTGGAGTACTTCGTGGGCGGCGATTCGATCTATATTTTTGCCGTAACGCCCGCTGATTTGCGTGTAACGGCGATCTCCAATGATCCGGAGATCAAACACCTTGCCGAAACGTTGCGCTCCGCTATAGACTCGCCGGGGAATTACAGCGATTATGCCGCCGCGGCATACCAGTTGTATCGCTATCTTCTGCAACCCGCCCGGGAAGCGATTGCCGGGCGGCGCTTGATCATCATCCCCGATGATTTCCTTACCGCGCTGCCGTTTGAGGCGCTCCTCACCAAAGAGATTCCGCAATACCCGGACAGCATTGATTTCCAACCCCTGCCCTACCTCTTGCAACAACACGCGGTAAGCTACAATTATTCCGCTGCCTTGCTCCTGGAAACTTTTCCCGGCGCTACCGGGGCGGCTATTGCCCAAAATATGAATCCTCGGGATAGCGCCGCAGCAACCAGCCGGCAACCAGCCCCATTACAAGGCCAAAGATTCGCCCAATCTTCCCGGGATCTCATTGCTATAGCACCGGTGTTCAAGCGCCCGCTGCCGCCGGATTCTCCCGGGGCGCTGTTGCTCTCCCGCATCGGCAGGCAGGATACCGCCCGATCTTCAACCGCCCCATTGCTCGCCAGCGAAAAAGAAGTGGAACGGATTGCCGCCCTGTTCCGCAAAACATACGGTTTTTTTGAGCGTTTAGGCGACCGGCTCAGCAGTTCCAAGACCCGGCTGCACCTGGGACTCAACGCCACGGAGGAGCGCATCAAATCCGGGGATTTGCAGGAATACCGCTACGTGCACTTTGCCACCCACGGTTTTTTAGACCAGAATGATCCCCGCGCCTCCGGCCTGCTTTTTTATCCGGGCGCAAATGGGGAAGACGGAGTTCTTTTTGCCGGCGAGGTTTTCAACCTGAGATTGAACGCCGACCTGGTGGCGTTAAGCGCCTGCCAGAGCGGTTCGGGAAAGTATTTGAAAGGAGAGGGATTGATCGGGCTTTCCAG
>WYBG01000291.1 GCA_011526015.1 Deltaproteobacteria bacterium
CCGGCGCGATTGCTGCTGGCGGGATCGGGGCCGAATTGCAGCCCCAACGGTTTGAGATGCGCGTTCAGATCATCCAAAATCACCCCCGGCTGCACCCGCGCCCGGCGCTCTTCCGGGTTGACCTCCAAAATCCGGTCCAGATGGCGGCTGAGGTCGATCACCAGCGCCTCGTTAACGGTTTGCCCGGCCAGGCTGCTCCCCCCCGCCCGGGGCAGGAGGGGAATTTTGTATTGCGCGGCCAGTTCCACCGCGGCGTGGAGGTCCTCATCGGTTTGGGGGATCAGCACCCCTAAGGGCATCACCTGGTAGATGCTGGAATCAGTGCTGTAGAGGATGCGGGTGTAAGTATCGGTGCGCAACTCGCCATTGATACGTTTTGCTAAAGCTGCGAAAAAATCGGGTAAAGCATTCGGGGTACGCATGGGTATTAGAGAAAGTATGAGGGTTTCCGGGTGCTCAGGTGTTCGGGTGTTATGGTGTTATAGTGTGATGGCGCATGGCGGTATCATACTTAAACACGATAACACCATAACACTAAAACACTATCCCCGGCTTTTAACGTTTTCCCCCAACTGCCGGGCGCACTGGCGGATGATCTCTGCCCCTTCCAAATTGCCGGTGGCGCGCTGGTAACTATCGGCCAGGTTCAGCAGATTATGAACCACGTGTACATTCATATCGCTGACCAGCATGTCTTTGCTCCACAGGTCGATGTGCATACTGTTGCGGGCTTCTTTATCCCACAAATATATTTTCATGGAAGCGCAGGGTTTTTTGCCTTGAAAATCCGCGTCGCTGGCTTCCCACTCGATGGAGCGGGGCAGGTTTTGTTCATCCACCTGAATGGTGAATTTGATCTCTTTGGTCGGCATGGGGATATCCTATTCGATCAACCTTTATTCCGAACATTTTTAACAGGAGACGGACCGGTCTCTCACTCCCGAAAACCGGCGGTAATTATAATACACCGTCAGGGGAAAGAAAATGCAATTTTGTGAAAGCAGGCGGGTGTAAAAGTGAAGCGCATCAGGAAATACCAGGCGAAGGCGGAATACGCGCATACGATTCCGGCGCCCGCCTGCATGGGCGGCGCATTAATAGCGGCGGGCGGGGGTTTTCTGTACCAACGGGGTGATTCGCTGTCCCTCTAAAATTCCTTCCGCGTTGGGTTGCAGGGTAATTACCCCGTTATCGCCGGGATTACGGAGCCGCGAGAGGTAGCGCTCATTGATCAGCTCGTCGTCTGCAAAAACGTAGTCATTGAGATAATACATATCCCCGCCGGGTTCTTTGACGGCGGCGTGGATATGGGCAGGAATGGTATTGGAGGGATATCTTGCCGGGCGGATGGTGTGGATTTCGTACTCCCCGTCGGCCCCGGTGCGGCACCAGCCGTGCAAACGCCCGTGCCATCTTTGAATTCCTGTTTCCCGGCCATTTTTCGAGTAATACCCGTTATTGTCGGTTTGGTAGGCATAGAGAATCACGCCCGGGTAGGGGGTTTTGCCGTCGGCTTTCAAAAGTTGCCCCCTGATGATGATCCGGGTTCCCTTTTCCGCGCTGTCGGCGATGGCCATAATATGGGTGAGGCGCTCCGGCATATTCACAAAACAGCAGCCGATGGGAGCGTCGGGATCGTCACAGGAGTCCGCCTGCGCGGAAGCGGTTGATTGACGGGAAGCGTTTTGGGGGCTGCCGCCGGTCTGGCCGCAGGATTCTACGGTGAACAGGGCCGCAGTTAAAAATAATATGGTTAATTTGCTCATCATGGTCCTCCGGCTATTGCTCTCAAAATCTAATAACCCGGCAAGGAAAACATCTCATAATTTTCCCCGCAAATCGGGCGCATCAACTTGGAGACTGAGCAGAAATTGTATCGCATCCTTCGCAGAGGGAAAAGAATAGGTGAAATATTCGTTTCGCTCGGTTTTCAGCAAAATTTCCAATTCGCTCAGGCGTTTGATCCAATCCTCGCCCATATCCAGGGCCAGGCGGATGCTTCCAATAAGATTATCCCGGATTGGCTTGACCAGGTTTTTTCCAATTGCCTGTTTAACCGGATCAGGTAATTTTTGAAATTTTTCCCAGGACGCCCGGGGCGTCTGCGAATCCTTCTCATCCCAATCAAATTCGATTCCCTTCCGGATGAGCACCTCACACATAAACGGAAAAGGGATTTCATACAACTCGATGCCAAAGCTCTGCATGAATTGTTTGGATGGGGAAGACCAGTTTCCCGAAATCACCGCGATGCTTTTGCGAACAGTGGGGTGGCTCTTGCGCAGACTGTAATGAGCGGCGCAGGTCCAACTGGCTTTATCACGGTTATGTTTTTTGTAGCGCAAGTATTTTGATTCTAAAAGGATAATCGGCTCCCCGCCCGGCGCTTCGATGACGCCGTCCAACTGGTAAATATTGCCGGATTTGTTGACCATGGCGAGTTTAACGCCCTTGCGCTTGCCGGGACGCTCTCCGCCGCGGTCATAAACGTATCCGCGCTCCCGGCAAAGCGGGGCAATGGTACGTTCCAATTCATCTTCGATCAGCTTTCCGACTGTTTCTCCCAACGCACTGGCTGCGTTTTTAACCGTCATTCCGGCTCCTATCTGGTCATGGTCAGAATCACTTCTTTCAATTTAACTTTATGCCGCTGGGGATTTTCCTGCCATTTGTCGCCGCGGGTGCGCAACTCCTCCACTTTCCAGGATGAAAACCCGATGGCCAGGCCCAGGCGGGCTAAATATTCGTGGGTGGGAATGTAAACACTGTAAGGGGCGGAATCGCCTAACACTAACACGAAATCTGCGCCCGGTTTCAGGGCGGCATATACCTGTTTGATCACCTGGAACATGTCGTTAAAATAGCCCGCGACTAAGAAATCGTAACTTTTTTTACCCCCTTTGTGCTTCCGGCATTCGGAGAGCTTCAGTACTTTGTCTAAAAGCTCCTGATAGAATATTTCGTCTGCTTCCCGGATCGCATCGCTCACGCCGCCGTTATTGGTGAATTCATTGCGGCGAATCTGGGTGGTTGCGCTGATCATCAGTTTATCGCGCACCCGGTCGGAAATCTCTCCCCAGCTTTTGTACCACCCGAAAAAATACGTTTCCAGGCGGGTCCGATCCGCATAATCATAATTATTGAGGTAGGGCGGGGAGGTGAGGGCAAGATCAATCGCGCCCGGTTTTATCTCCGGGTGAAACTCCCGGGAATCGCCCAAAATCAGAATAGATGCGACATCCTGATAAGAGTAATGGGCCTGCATGAATTTGACGTCGCCGATCATCCGGCGGAACTGCGCCTCAAATTCGGAGAACGCTTCTTTTTCAATCGCTTTTTCGTGCATTTTGGCGGGCGCGATGTAGGGCCAGCCGGTGGCTGCTTTGGAAGCATTCCGAAGCGTATCCGTCAGCGCCAGGTTCAGAAAATGACGAATCTCCCCGGCCATATCGAGGCATTGAATAGCATCCCGGATGGCCGCCAGGGATGCGAGATTACCCGGGGAATAGCACTTGTGCACCAGTTCCGGCAGGCTGCCGGTATCGGTCGCTTTAACCTTCTCCCGGGCCAGCTCCACGACTTCGTGAAATTTTGAGATCGTTTCCCCGGCATCGATATTCCAATTGAGCTTGGCGCTGGCCACCCAGTGCACAAACGGATGCGCCTCGATGCCGACGGAATTGATCCGCCAGCGTTTCGCCTCCACCGAAGTCGTGCCGCTGCCCACGAAAGGGTCCAACATCCATTGATCCCGCCCCAGGCCATATTGCTTTATCTTTTCTTCCACCAGGCGATACGAATAGCCGGCGGGGTATTTGAACCAGCGGTGAATGGGCGCGCGGAGGCTATCTTTGAAAGTGCCGTAATCCGCTTTGGCGCCTTTTCCAGAATGAGGGTGCGCAGGCTCCTGTATCCAGCGTTTGATCGTTTTTTCAACCGTGCGATCGCTCTTTTCCCGCGACGGTTCGAACATTTCCAATTGAGTTGCGCCCTGCCCGGCCTTATTTTTGATCGAAATAGTGCTCATGAATCGCTCGTACTTTAATAAGAGGCTTCTGCAAGATGGCTTCCGCCTGAAATTAAGCTGCTCATACTCATCGTTGCTGGTAAATATATGGATTGATGGGAGACCAGCAAATAAAAATTCCTGAAATAAATCTTTAATTCTCCGGAATAGAAACTAACCTTTGCCCCCGCCGTAATAGCGGGCGTGCTTATCTGAAAGGGCTTTTGCGTGTACGTGGTAGAAACCGATAACCTGACAAAATACTATTCCCGCGGCAAGATCAAGGCGCTGGAAGATTTTACCTTGCAGGTGGAAAAAGGGAAAATCTTCAGCCTCCTGGGTCCCAACGGGGCCGGGAAAACCACCCTCATTAAAGTGCTGCTCGGCATCGTGTTCCCCACCCGGGGCTCGGCGAAGATTCTTGGCGAAGATATTTCTAACGCCGGCGCCCATTCCCGCGTCGGCTACCTGGCGGAAAACCACCGCTTCCCGGAGTTTCTCACCGCCAACCAGGTGCTATTCTATTATGGAAAAATGAGCGGGGTAGAACCGGCGCTGCTAAAGGAGCGCATTCCCCAATTGCTGAAGCTGGTAAAACTGGAAAACTGGGGAGATACCAAAATCCGCAAATTCTCCAAGGGGATGATGCAGCGCATGGGGCTGGCCCAGGCGCTCAGTAACGATCCCGATTTGCTGTTCCTCGATGAACCCACCGACGGCATCGACCCGGTGGGGCGGCGGGAAATCCGCGATTTGCTGAAGAACCTGCGCGACCGCGGCAAAACCATTTTCCTCAATTCCCACCTGCTCTCGGAAGTGGAGCGAGTCTCCGACGAAGTGGCCATCCTGAAAAACGGGCGCTTGCTGCAAAAAGGAACCGTGGAAGAGATGGTCTCCGTAAAGCAGCAATTCACCTTGCAATTAGCGGAAGGATACGACCTCTTGCAGGCGCTTTGCGCGGAGCTGGCCCTTCCCCTGGTCTCCCAGAACGGCAGTTTCATCGTCTCCGTGCGCGATGACGCACAGTTGAACCACCTGATCGACAAACTGCGCGAACGCCAGGTGCTGATCCGCGGGATCGTGCCCCGCAAGATTACGTTGGAAGATTTCTTCATCGAAGTGGTGGAAGATAAGGAGGTTGCCGCGCCATGAAACTGCTCGCCATTATTCAACTGACCTTCCGGGAGTCCCTGGCCCGCAAAACCTTCATCGCCTTCTTCGGCCTCTCCACCCTGGTGAACCTGCTGTTCCTCTTCGCCCTGAACCTCGACATCGTGGATGGGGCGGAGTCTTACATTTCCCTGTTCGGCAAGGAGATCGACCAGGCCTTCGAGCTGGAAAAGATCGTTTACGGAATCGAAAGCGTGGTGGCGGTGGGTTTGTTTACCGGGGGCCTGTTTATGTCGCTTTTTGCCACCAGCAGTTTGATCCCCGCGTTCCTGGAAAAAGGCAGCATCGACCTGCTCATCTCCAAACCGCTCAGCCGTTTTACCATCCTGGCCGGGCGCTACCTGGGCGCGGTGGCGATCGTGGCCTTCAACGTGTTTTATTTGGTGGGATTTTCCTGGCTGATTCTCTCTTTCAAAACCGGGGTCTGGAACTTCGGTTTTCTGTTAGCCGGGGTGATGATCGTGCTGACCTACGCGATCTTGTACGCCCTGATGGCCTTTTTAGGCGTTACCATCCGCAGCGGGCCGTTCTCGCTGATGATCACCTACGCGATCTTGTTCTTCAGCCCCCTTTTGCTGCAACGGGAGGCCATCTACGCCCTGCTCTCCGGGAAATTCTGGGGATATTTGCTGGATTTTCTCTACCATTTTCTGCCCAAAACCACGGAATTAGGCAACATCACCCGCATGTTGGTGCAGCACGCCGAAATCGCTTCCTGGCTGCCGGCGCTCACTTCCCTGCTGTTCGGGGCGCTGATGTTTGCCGCGGCTTCGATGATTTTCAAACGGAAGGATTTTTAGGAGTATTCAGGTGCGCAGGTGTCATGGCGTTTTGGTAACTGCACCCGTGCACCCTTCAACACCCGAACACGTGAACACTTGAGCACTCAAAAACCACCGATCCAATTTAAGGAGCGAGCCATGAAAAAATTAACTTACCTGCCATTCTTGCTGTTAACCGCTTTACTGTTCTGGCAGTGTGCCCGGGAGCGCCCCCAGGCGATCTCGGTTGAAATGACCCGGCAACTGGCGCTGCTGCCGCTATCGGGCATCTCCGGGGAAACCCCGGCCGGCCTGGGCTATATCAACCTGGAGCGGATGCGCCAGAGCGCCATTTACGCCATGCTGCAGGATTCCCTGCGGCAACGCATGCACGGGGAGAAAGAGTTGGACGAGCTGGCGGAAGCGACCGGTTTCGACTTCCGCAAGGACATGAAGGAAGTGTACCTGGCCTTCGAACCCGGCCCGGAAAGAAGAGCGGGAAATTTCCTGGTGGTGGCAATCGGGAAATACGATTCGCAGCGGATCATGGATTTTGTCGCCAGAGAGAACGCCGGCAAACAGCTTACCCCGGAAAGTTATAATGAAGCGACGCTCTACCGGGTGGAAGATAAACCCTTTGTGCTCGGTTTCGCCGATGAAACTTACGCCGTGGGGGGGAAAGAGCAGTGGGTCAAATCCTGGCTGGATAATTTCCGGGCGGCGAAAAGCGAGGTTACCCTCGATCCCGACCTGGCGGAACGCCTGAAACCGCTGAAATACAAAACCGGGGCCTGGTTCGTCATGGATCCCACCCACCTGGTCAATGCGATCATGGAGGAGATGCCCGAGGATACCGACGCCCGGCGGTTCGAGGCGCTGCGAGCGGTTCGCAACCTGAATTTCTCCATGGATATGGGCGAGGAGATCAAATTCGACGGGTTGGGGCAGTTCACCGATGCGGAGAAAGCGAAGTTGTTCCACGATATGGTGAAAGGGGCGCTGGCGACCATCAAGCTCTCCCTCAGCGGCGACCGCGCGGCCATCGACGTGATGAACAAAATTCACCTGAAGACCGATGGGAAAAACGTGCGAGTTGACGGGGAGATGAGCCGGCAAGACATCGAAAAGCTGATACAGCATCAACACGGATTGGCGCTGCGGTAAGCATAATAACTGATGTTACACATTTATGACTCGTTCACCTGCTCTGCGGGTGAACGCCGCTGATGGCGCTCTGCGCCGAGTCGTAATATCAGAGGATAAGGAACACCTGCCTGTTCAAAGCGGCAGAGTTTATTCTGCAATGGTGCAAAATAAATTTTGCACTCCTTATAGACCTCAAAGGTTTCCAAAACCTTTGAGGTCTATATTCATATCCTCACCTTTGCATACCCGCCTCTTTTTCAGACCGTGCAATATAAACCCGCAACCCCATAGAAAATTAGGAGCTTGATTTAGCCCCGAAAATTTAGGATTTTATGCTGCCAAATTTGAAGGGCTTTCGATGAATTCATACACGGTCGCGGTCGTGGGCGCCACCGGGCTGGTGGGGCAAAAAATGATCGAAGTTTTAGAAGAGCGGGGCTTCCCGCTGCGCAAACTCGTTCCGGTAGCTTCTTCCCGCTCCGCCGGCAAAACCGTAAAGTTCAACGATCAGCCGGTGACGGTAGAGGCGCTGGCGCCGGAGGTTTTCCGGGGAGTGGATTTTGCGCTGTTCTCCGCCGGCGCCGCGGTCAGCCGGGAATTTGCCCCGGTTGCGGCAGAGTCCGGCGCCATCGTCATCGACAATTCCAGCGCCTGGCGCATGGACCCGCAGGTTCCCCTGGTCGTTCCGGAAGTAAACCCCCAGGCGCTGCAACAGCACCGCGGCATCATCGCCAACCCCAACTGCTCCACCATCCAGATGGTGGTGGCGCTGCACCCCCTGCACCAACGCTTTGGGATTCGCCGCATCGTGGTCTCTACCTACCAGTCGGTGAGCGGAACCGGCCAAAAAGCGCTGCGGCAGTTGGAAGAAGAGATTGCCGCCGGAACCTCCCGGGTCGCCGCCTACCCTCACCCCATCGCTTATAACTGCCTGCCCCACATCGACGTTTTTTTTGAAGACGGCTATACCCGGGAAGAACACAAGATGGTGCAGGAAACCCGCAAGATCATGAGCGATCCCGCCCTGCAGATCAGCGCCACCTGCGTGCGCGTGCCGGTGTTGGGGGGGCATTCCGAATCCATCAACCTGCAATTCCGGGAGCCTTTTGAGATCGAAGAGGTTCGCGCTCTCCTGCGCGCGATGCCCGGTGTGGTGGTGCAGGATCACCCGGGAGAGAATGTCTATCCCATGCCGATTCATTCCCGCAACCGCGACGAAGTGTTCGTGGGGCGAATCCGGCGCGACCCCTCCATTGAAAACGGCCTGAATCTCTGGGTGGTAAGCGACAATCTCCGCAAAGGCGCGGCCACCAACGCGGTTCAAATCGCCGAAATGTTAACTACAGGGAGGTAGAGAATACATGCCAGTAAACGTGGTCGAACGCCCCGATTTTACGATTGACCCGGAAAACATTATGCCCGGCGCAGAACCGATGTTCATCGACCAGGGAAATACCGGGATACTTTTTTTGCACGGATTTACCGGCTCCACCTACGAAGGGCGGGAATTGGGTTTCCATTTTGCCCAAAAAGGCTACGGGGTTTGGGTACCTTTATTGCCGGGGCACGGAACCCGTGCGGAGGATCTGGAAAAAGTAAGCTATTCCGACTGGATCAACGCCAGCGAGCAATATTACCTGAAAATGAAGGAAAACTACCGCAAGGTGATAGTATGCGGGCAATCCATGGGCGGGGCGCTGGCGCTGCACCTGGCCGCCCACCATCCCCTCCAGGGGGTGATTTCCCTGGCCGGCGCCATTATTATGAAGGACTGGCGCTTGAAACTCCTTCCCCTGGCCAAACGGGTGATCCGCTACCAATACAAATCCAAAGGGCCGGATATCCGCTCCCGGGAGGCCAAGAGCAAGAGCGCTTCTTATCCCAAGTATCCCATCAAAAGCCTGGTGCAGTTTCTCAAGCTGCTGGAAATCGTGCGCCCGGAGCTGCCGCGGGTAAAATCGCCCTGCCTGCTGATTCATTCCCGGAGAGACCACACCATTACCTTCGACAACCTCGATTACATCGCCAGGCACGTATCCTCCTCCATTGTGCGCACCCTGGTGCTGGAAAATTCCTACCACGTCATCAGCGTTGACGAAGAAAAGCAGTTGATTTTCGAGGCGATCGAGAATTTTTTGCAAACCATTCCGTGAGAGTTTCGAGTTTTGGGCTTCGAGTTTAGAGGCTGTTTTTATGCCAAAGGCATGGCTTACGCCAAAAGTTGCCACTAAGTCCCAAAGACGCGAAGGAATCACAAAGAAACAATAAATTTCTTAGTGAAACCTGGTGTTTTTGTGGCTTCGTGGCATGAATTCAAACTTTTAAACGGCTTCTTAGAGTTTGAAGGGGAGATTTTGGCGTGAGCCTGTCCATCCTCCCGGGAGGCGGAGGGCGAATCTCCCGGGATTTGCGCGGCGGTTACGAATGAATTGGCGCCATCAGCTCGAAACTCCCAACCCGGAACTCAAAACTCGCAACCCGAAACTCCAAAAAAGCAGTACAAATCACAAAAAAATAATATGTTTTAGAATTCCAATATGAAATACCAATTGACATTTTGGGGATATTTTATTAAACTTTTGGCACCTGGAGGCTATTAAGATTGACGATTGTAGGACAGGTAACTCATTAATCACTTATTTTGGAGGAGACCATGGCGGAGCAACGATTCAAAGGCTCTTGGATTCTGAAGATACTCATCGTATTGCTGGCGCTGGTTTTAGTAGCGGTTATTTACATCCCCGACAGAACCTGGAACGTGGAAAGAAAGGTGATCGAAACCAGCCGCAATAACCTGGCGGCGCTATACGAGGCGGAAAATTACCACTACTCGAAAACCAAGAGATACATCCCCGGCGACTCCCTGGAAACCCTGATTACCTTTGCGGGCAAAGATTCCGCGCTGATTGCCCGGCAGAAGATCGGCCAGTTGACCCATGAGCTTAGCCGCAACTTAGATGGGATCATGCAGCTTCCGGTCATCAAGGCGCTGGTACCCATTTCCAAATCTTTGAACGAAATCAACGACGAATTGAACTTCAATAGCCGCTACTTTTCCAAGTACGAGCATATCGCCGCCCAATCCGAAGCCGTGCTATCCAGCCTGCCCCGGTTTAGCAGCGGCAGCGCGGATTTTCCGAATTTCTCCATTATGAAGAGCTACGTGGATTCTTTGAGCATTTTGAAAGAGCGGATCGGCGACTATAAGCTGCAAAACGCGGCGCTATTGGGCCAACGCTACCTGGATTCCCTGAATGCGCATATCAGCAGTATCGAAATGAGTACGGTTACCCGGGCCTGGAACGCCGAGTACGATAAAATTTCTAATCTTCTGAAGGAGGTCAAGAGAACCGACATCGTCCTGGTTTCCACTGTCGCGGATAGAACCAAAAAATTCATCGACCGGATCAAGGCGTCGATGGACGATCTGGCGAGGATCAATCTGGGGGAAAATATTCAGATGCTGCAAATGCAGAAAGACTACCTCAATCAAACTCACGAAAGCTTCCTCACCCAGCAGAACTTCTTTATCAGCCAGAATTACGGAATCATGCAGCTCAACGAAGTGGACTCCATCCTGGTGAAGCTTAGCGAAGAGAATTTATATTGCCCGGATACGTTTGAGGGGAAACATCGCTACATTGTCCACTACCGCCCCGAGCACCCCGGGTTAGTGGTGGAATGCCCCAATTTGCTCAACAATTTTCAGAAACAATTGATCGCTACGACCGCTCCGCTGAAAGACCTTTCCCTCTACCCGGTGGTCGGCAAAATCAACGGCGTTTTGGACAGCACCATCCGGGTAATGAACGAAACCAAAGATAAATACCGCCTGAGCCGTTACAGCACCGAGATTTTGCTGAGCATTAAGGAAGTGGAAGCGGAAATGAAACAAGAGATGGATAACGTCCGCTTTTATCGCTATGTCAAACGCGTTCAGACTTTTGTCGATACCATTCAAACGGAAAAACGATTGTCTGCCCTGAAGCCCATGATCGAGGACGTTCTGGCCCCCATGGACACCCTGGCAGACCATATCGAGAAGCGAGACGTGGGAGATATCGAAAAGAAGTTACAGTACTTTGGCAGAAAAATTCAATTGATTGATTCATTGGTTGCCAACACCTCCCAGATACCGGCCAATGTTCGCAGGGAAATCCCGCCGTTCAAAAATTCTTATGAGAGCGTTTATGCGGCGCTGAATGAGATCAAAACCGCAATCAATCCTGCAGACGCCCAAAAGCTGCGCCAGGCTTCCGAGGAGATCGAAAAATCCCTGGTGCAGACCCTGAACGGTTACCACGAGCGAATCTATGGCGTCTTTTTCCACGTTGAGCATACTAATCATGGTTTTGTTGAAAACGGCAACAAAAGCTGGGAGGAAAGATAACCGGGAGCATCATGGGAGAAACGCTTAACAGCATCTGCTTTCAAGAAAATAATGTTAGCTGGGTTCAGGCAGAAGTTAACCCGGGACAGAGCGTGGTGGTCAAAAAGGCAGTAGAAAGCCCGCTGCCGTTTATCATTAATTATGATAACATTCAAAAACCGACCACCGCCCTGCAAATCGCCAACCATTTGAATTCGCTGGCGCTGTCTTATGAGTTGAGCCCTCAAAACGTGCGCTTCGTTTTATCCGCCAAGTTCGCCCTGGTGAAGAAAATCCGGGTCGATCGCGCCATTCCGGAATCGGAATATACCGGCATTACCAAAGCGGAATTGACGCAGTTGCTGACCGGAAAGTTAGATGAATACCTGGTGTACCCGCCCCAATATTTGCGTGAAAACGGCGCTACCCGGGAATTGTTGAGCGTTTCGCTGCGAAAGGAAGTCTTCGAATTCGTGCAGCAGATCGAGACCGAGGCGAATTTATCGGCCACAAAAATAAATCTGAACTGCTTTACGATCGATAATTTCTACCGGCGCTTCTTTCCCAACCTGCGGGGACAGGCCCTGCTGGTAAACTTTACCGAACGCGGTTTTGAATTGATACTCTCTGACGACCTTCGTTTTTTGAATTTCAGCTTCAAACCCTATTCGAAATCGCTTCAAAATATCGACCAACTGGATGAACAGGAAATCCTGGCCAGTTTTTCCGCCGTGGTGGACGATCTCCAGCATCCCGAAATCCTGGAAATGCCCCTGTATGCCATTTCCCATATTTTCCTGTTCGGCAACTATCTCAAACCCTCCTGGTTGAATTCCATCAAGGAGCAGTTTCGCATCCCGGTACGAATTCTCGATCCCGCCCAATCTACCGAATGGCATATCCAGGTGGATGATGAGAATTTCCGTTCCCTGGGAAGCCACCGTTTTGTAGAGCCGATATCAAACATTTTCTAAAGTTAAAAGGCAAAAGTTAAAAGGTAGAAGGTAGAAGGTAGAAGTAAAAAGGCAAAAGGTGTTGCGCAATTAAACAAAGGGCGAAAGCCTGAAAAAGTTGCATTTTTTCCAAAAGGCGATGCCATGTTAGATTTCAATTTGAAAGAGGTTCCGGAAGAGCAAAAGTCCCCCCAGGAAAAGAAGCGCGAAGCTTCGGGATATGAAAGCAACAAAAGCAAGGTGGATTTTTCGTTTTTCCCCGACCAGGAAGACAAGCCGGCCGCGGAGGTCGAGCGAAAAGAGCCGCTCTTTGAAGAAGAGCCTCCCAAAACCCAGCCCTCTTCCTTTGCCCGGGAGCGCTTTCGGGATAGCTACGCCGAAGAACCGGCGGATTTTACCTCCCGCTCCGGCAAAACCTGGCTATACGTGCTCCTGGGGGTCATTGGCGTGGCCCTGATTACGGTGTTCGTGTATTTGTTAATGGGACCGGGCGACAATAAAGAAGATATCCCGGATTTAACCTCCACCACTGTCATCGATTCGCTTCCCAAACCGCAGAATGTCGTCCCCCCCTACGTGCAAACACAGTTTGCCCAGAACCAGGGCAAGAACCAGCTTTATGTGAATTACCTGAATTCGTTCCTGAACTCCGCAACTTCCACCTCCAACTATTACCTGCTGGCGATTACCAACGGGAATCTTTATTTGAGCATCCTGGGCGATTCGCGGGATGCAATCGCGGAGTATCGCCGCGCTCTCAAAGACCAATATCCCGGCATCCTCATGAACGCGGTTAGCGCGCAGGACAAATTCGTGGGCGAGCAGAAAAAGCTGCTCGCCGATTTTTACATTCCCCTCCCGGCCCCCTCTGCCAGCAGCGCCCTTACGCTTACCGCCAAACCCGCGGGGAGCGGGGAAATCCGCGCCGCGCTAAACTCCGTGGCCCAGAAATACGGCCTGAAAACCAACTATTTTCAGCAAGGCGAGCAGGTAAACGAGGGGAATTTTCGGAAAACCTATTTATACGCCCAGTTGAACGGCAGTAAAACCGCGATGATCAATTTCATGCAGGATATTTCCCAGTCCTACCCGGCGCTGCAATTCTTAAAAATTTCTTTCTACCCCTCCAACGCTGTCACCATGGATGGCGCAAACATCAACGCCCGGATCGAAGCCGCCGCTTATGATCCCGCTTAGTATCAAGAGACATCGATGAGCATGAGAATTATTTCCGGCAAGTACAAGGGACGCCAACTCCACTCCGCCAAAGATCAGTCGATTCGCCCGACCACCGACAAAATTAAAGAGTATATCTTCGAGTTGTTAGGTGATTTCGTCAGCGACGCCATCACCCTGGATTTATTCTGCGGCTCCGGCAGCCTGGGGCTGGAAGCGCTGAGCCGGGGAGCGCGAAACGTCACTTTCTTGGACAATTCCCAGACCTCCTTAAGAGTGCTGCGGCGGAATATCAGCCTGGTAAAGCTGGATGAATCCTTCCGGATCATCCGCAAAGAAGCGGAACAGTTTTTGAAGAAAAATAAACAGCCCTTTGATTTGATCTTTGCAGACCCGCCCTTTAAATGGGATAAATTCGATGTTCTGCTGCCCCTGGTGTTCAAGCCGGAAAACCTGACCGACTTCGGGTTATTCGTTTTAGAGAGCGAGCGCTCCCACGAGATCAAATGGGAAGGGGAAACTTACGAAGTGCTCCGCCAGAAAGAGTTCGACCGCAGCATGATTACCTTTTTCAGCCGAAAAGGCGCGGTATGAAAACGGCGATTTATCCCGGCACGTTCGATCCCATCACCAACGGCCATCTGGATATTATCGACCGGGCGTCGCGGTTATTCGACAACATCATTATCACGGTAGCCCGCAATCCCGCCAAATCCCCGCTTCTCAGCGCCGAAGAGCGAGTGTTCCTGATCGAACAGGTTATTGCCGATATTGAAGGCAACGCTGCCCTGACGGTGGAAATGTTCGACGGCCTGATCGTGGATTTCGCCCGGAAACGGAAAGCCACCGCGATCATCCGGGGATTGCGGGCGATTTCGGATTTTGAGTATGAATTGCAGATGGCGCTGGTGAATCGCCGCCTCTTTTCCGAGGTTTCTACCGTGTTCTTGATGCCCCACGAGAAATATACCTACCTCAACTCCACCATTGTCAAGGAAGTCGCTTCCTTTGGCGGCGACATCTCCAACTTCGTCCCCCCGGTGGTGGAAATGATGATTAAGAAAAAATATGGGGGGTAACGGCGTTATTATGGTGTTTTAGTGTGCGGGTGTTCAAGTGTTTGGGTGTTTGGGGTCTTAGTCTCTCTTATTCCAGCACCAAAACACCAGAACACCTGAACACCAAAAAACTCCGAACCCTTTTACTTATCCATCCGCAAAATTACTTCTCTTACCAATTTTTGGAACTGGGATTTTACCTGGTTGGCGATCTCGGTCACTTCCTCGTGGGAAAGCGGTTTGCTGCTCAAGCCGGTGGCCAGGTTGGTGATGCAGGAGATTCCCGCCACTTTGATCCCTCGCGCGCGGGCTACCAGCACTTCCGGCACGGTGGACATGCTCACCGCGTCTCCCCCGATCCGCCGGATCATCTTGATCTCCGCCGCGGTCTCGTAACTGGGGCCGGAGGAGACGAACAGCACCCCTTTGCGCAGGGGGATTTTCAATTCCAACGCGGTTTGTTCGATCAATTCCAGGTAGGGGGGATGATAGGCGCCGAACATATCCGGGAAACGCGGTTCCGGGGCGATCACCGCGCCGGCCAGGGGATTGGCGAAGAGGAAATTGATCTGGTCTTCGATCACCATCAAGTCCCCGGGGCGGAAACGGGGATTCACGCCCCCGGCGGCGTTGGTCACCAGCAGTTTATCAATTCCTAACAGCGCCATCAGACGCACCACATAAGCCACCCGCTCGATGGAATGCCCTTCGTAATAGTGGGTGCGCCCCTGCACCGCCAATACCGGCGCTTTTCCCACCTTTCCGAACACCAGGTAACCTTTGTGACCTTCCACGGTAGAACGGGGATAATGGGGAATATCCGCCGTGGGAATGCGCTCGCTGTTCTGCAGGGTGTCGGCAAAATCGCCTAAGCCCGATCCGAGGATCAGCCCGGTGCGGGGCTGCTGCGCGGTATGCCGGTGGATAAATGCCAGGCTCTCGTTGAGTTCCTGCGCTGCGTTATGGGGAACGGTTTTCATCAAGTTTTACCTTCGGTTACTTTCTCCCGGGCAAATTTCTTCCAGAACTTATAAGCGTAATGGGCAGCGGAGGCCGCCAGCATCACCAGGGTAAGGATTTGGAGCGGGGTTTGCAACGCCCGGATTCCCAATATGTAACTTAAGAACAGCAAGGAGAGGATTACCACCGCTATTTTGCCGGGCATGGCGGAAGGGGTAACACGGGGCAGCCGGGTGAGCAGCAGCAGCGAGCCGAGGATGATCAGCACGTCCCGCCCGATGATGAGCGCGGTGATCCATAGGGGTAAACCGTAATATTGATAAAGCGCAATGATCCCCAGGGCGACACAAAACTTATCCGCCAGGGGATCCAGCACCTTGCCCATTTCGCTTACCTGCTTGAATTTGCGGGCAAAATAGCCGTCGGCATAGTCGCTGATGATCAGGATGAGCGTGACCGCCAGGGTGAGCCATAGCTGCCGCTGCACCGTGACCCGGTAAAGATAGAACGCTCCTAACAGGCGCAAAAAGCTCAGGAAATTGGATAAGGTAAAAACCTTGCCTTTTTCAAAGAGATTGCGGGATAGGGTCGGGTAGTCCACGATTTTCACGCATGTTTTTAGGGAAAGAAATATCGAAGGGGAAAACGTTTTTTGCAAGCAACTTTTTCATCGGCGCACGCCTTTGCCGGGCGGGAAGAGGCGTGTTATGGCAAAATGACTTCTCCAACCACGGTGCGCCCGCCTGTGATGTTGGAGCTTCGCAAAACCAGGGCATCTCCCAGGGTAACATGGTCGCCGATGCGGCAGCCCGCTTCGATGTAAACGTTCGGCCCGATGGCGCAGTTCGCGCCGATCACCGTTCCTGCTTCGATGAATACCGGGCTGTGCAGGCGGGTACCCGCGCCGATATTTTCCGCCGGAATCCCTACGTAATCGCCGTTGCGGGACAGGTAGTGGGCGTTGATCTCGATCAAATCCGCGGCGGTGGTCAGTTGCAGGCGCTTTTCTACCCTTATCCCGCGCACGTATGCCCCGCCGTCGATGAGCATCTGAATGGCGTCCTGCAATTCGTACTCTCCCCGGGGAGAAGGTTTGACCTTCGGCAAATATTCTAATAGCCGCGGGGAAAAACAGTACAGCGGCAGGCTGGCGATGTTGGAGGGCGCGGTTTCCGGGTCCGGTTTCTCCACGATGCCGGTCACCCGGTCGCCCTGGAGAACGACCGCGCTGGCGCGTTTGAGCTGCTCCGGCTTTATGGGCATGAGGGTGAGCAGACCGGCGGGAGAAGGCGGCTGCCTCCAGGTTTTCAGCATATTTGCAACGTGTTCGGCGGAGATGAGATTGTCGCAGGCGGAGAGGAAAAAATCGCCCTGAATGAGAGGCGCGGCGTAGCCCAGGGCGTGGGCCATGCCATGGCGCTCCGGCTGCTGCGCGAAGCGAATCGCGGCCTCTAATTTGGATTCGCGTTGAAAATAATTCACGATCTCGCGGTCTTCCGGGCTGACGATCAGGATGAAATCATCGATGCCGTTCGCGGCGAGGTCTTCCATTACCCGCTCCACGATCGGCTTTCCCAGCACCGGCATCATGGCTTTGGAGCGGGTGAACGAGAGGGGCTGCAGGCGTTTGCCCTGCCCGGCGGCGAGAATGACGGCTTGCATAGAAGTTTTCCCCTGTTGCGGTAATCGCACACTTTAGAATGCCACAAATATTTTTAAAAATTTTTCATTGACAAAATCATTTTTATCTTTTATTTTCGGATAAAATAGTCTTAAATACGAATTGATGATATGAAGCTGTTATCCAAAACCTGTATGTATGGAATTAGAGCGGTTTTATATCTTACCTCGTTAGAGCAGGAGAAATCGTACGTGCACATCCGCCAAATTTCCGAAGACCTGCACCTCTCTTTCCACTTTTTGACCAAAATCTTACAAATTCTGGCGGCGCACAATATCGTCAATTCTTACCGGGGGCCGAACGGGGGCGTTTCGCTGGCCAGGCCGGCAAATGAAATTAAAGTCATGGAATTAATTACTGCGATTGATGGGACAAACGCCTTCGAGACGTGCATTTTAGCCCTGCCCGGCTGCGGAGAGGACACTCCCTGCCCGCTTCATGAGTACTGGGGCGCAACGCGCGACGCCATAAAATCAACCTTTGCGAATATTACCCTGGCGGAATTGGAAAGGCGGATTGCGCAGACGGATCTGCGACTGATTCCCGCCTGACGGCGAGATAGACCGCGCTTTAACCGATAAAGGAGATATATTATTCATTTTATTTTTATGATAAAAGAGTCTTAAATCTTCGATTGGTTGAAAGACGGAAAAAAATCAACTCAAAGATTCGGAAGGTACGCATAAAATGGAATGGAAGGCCATGAAAGCTCGAATCATAATCTTTCCTTTTCTCGCCGGATTATTTTACTGCGCGGCGGTTTTCGGGCAAAGTGAAGGAGAGAAGCTGTACAAACAGGTCTGCGTCGCCTGCCATACCGTTGGCCAGGGCAAGCTGATCGGGCCGGACCTGGCCGGGGTGCACCAGCGCCGTTCTGAAGACTGGATTCTAAAATTTGTGCGTTCCTCGCAAACGGTGATTCAAAGCGGTGACCCGGTGGCAGCGGCGTTGTTCGAGGAATACAACCGCATTCCGATGCCGGACAACAACTACTCCGACGATCAAATCCGCGCCATTATTTCCTACATCGCGGAGAACAGTCCCGGGGGACCGGGAGCGGCACAGGCCGGCGGAATCAGCCCGGCACCCGGCAGGCCGTTAAGCGAGGCCGGCGAAATAAACATTCAGGCCGGAAAAAACCTCTTTGAAGGGAGAGCGCGCTTAGCCAACGGCGGGCCGACCTGCAACTCTTGCCATCATGTGAAGAACGATGCCGTGATGGCCGGGGGCGCGCTGGCAAAAGACCTTACCGACGCATTTACCCGCCTGGGCGAAGCCGGGGTAAAAGCCATCCTGGGAAACCCGCCCTTCCCGGCCATGAAACAGGCTTACCAGAATCGTCCCTTAAGCGAAGCGGAAATATTCGACCTCGCCGCCTTTTTGCAGCACGCCGACCAGGTGCGCGATTCCCAGCAAGCAAAAGATTACCGCTCCCAACTGCTCTTTTCCGGCCTGGGCGGGGCGCTGGTGTTGCTGCTGCTCTTCGGGGGCGTCTGGACGCGCAGCAAACGGGGCAGCGTAAATCGGAAAATTTATGAACGGCAGATTAAATCAATTTAAACAAAAGGCGAAAAAGGCTGAGGCTGAGGCTAAGAAGCTGTTTTAGAAGTCTAAATTTTCGCCACTAAGACCCAAAGACACCAGGATTTCACTAAGATTTTTGATGTTTTTTGTGGCTTCTTTGTGTCTTTGAGCCTTCGTGGCAACTTTTAAAA
>WYBG01000292.1 GCA_011526015.1 Deltaproteobacteria bacterium
CTGGCGAATTACCCGGCTTCCGAAAGCGAGCTGCGCGCGCTGGCGCAGGGCCGGGCAGCCGCTATCAAAGACCGCCTGATTGTGAACGGGGGAATTGAAGAATTGCGAATCTTTTTGCAGGATGTGGATATCCAGGCCGGGGCAGAAAGCGGGGAAGTGTGGGTGAAGCTCTCTCTCGACGCGCGATAGGATATGGCCGGAGCATGGGCGGCCAGGGATGATCTAAAAAAATCAAATTGCATCTATGTTTATATTCTGCCCGGCATTATATTGGCTTTGTTGATCTGTATAAACTCATAACCGGAGGAGTAAAAATGCCTCTTCAAAAATTTATGTTTCCCACATTATTTGCCCTTATCGTTGCTTTGCTGGCCACGGGTTGCGGGCAGGGCGAGAAATCCGGCCAAACCGCTGAGACGGAAAAACCTGCGCAAGAACCCGGGGTGGAACGTTCATTCGAAACGACCCTCAGCGCCGTCGTGGACGCAGTGGATTATCAGGCGAGAACCGTTACATTAAAAGATGAAACCGGCAGCAGCCAGACTTTTACGGTCAAAAACCCCGCGGTTCCTTTAGAGAATCTCAAGACGGGAGATAACGTGACCATGACTATCTATCAAAAAGAGGTCTCGTACGTTACTGCCCCGGGCGAGGTAATCCCCGATGATGCTTCGCTGAAAGCGGTAGGACAGGAAGGAGAGAGTATCCGGATCGTCAATGCTCAACAGATGATCAACACCGTGGAAGCGGTCGATGCTGCAAGTCGCATGTTGACCGTAGTGGGTTCCGATGGTGTTCCCCTTACCCTGCGGGTTCAGGATGATGTAAAAAATCTCGATCAGCTTAAGGCGGGCGACAAGGTCGTTACCGAGATTACCCAGGTAATTATCGTTTCGGTGAAGAAATAAGGCGGCAAAAATTGTATCCGAAAGTAACATTTTAGCTCTTTGAAAAACCCACACAGAATGTCATTCCCGCGAAAGCGGGAATCCAGAAAAATGGCTTGAATTATGGATTCCCACTCCCCGTTTTCACGGGGACAAGCTTCGTGGGAATGACAGACAAAAGGGTAAGCTGTCAAAATTTCCGAATTTTTCATCGGGCTAAAATGTTACATCTAAAACAGTTTTGATGCAGCCGGCCGGTATTGCCGGAGAGGGTGGGAGTAGGTAATCAGGAATATTGCAGAACAAAAAATGCCCGGGCAATTGCCCGGGCATTTTGATTTTCATATATCCATCGAGAGAACGACGTCTTACCCGGAGAATCGCTTCGCCGCTTCATCCCAATTGACCACGTTCCACCAGTTAGTTACATATTCCAACCGGCGATTTTGGTATTTCAGATAATAGGCGTGTTCCCATACGTCAAGACCCATTACCGGAAATTTTCCTTCGGAGATGGGGTTATCCTGGTTTGCGGTGGAGAGAATTTCCAGGGAACCGTTGGGGTTCTTCACCAGCCAGGCCCACCCGGAGCCGAAGCGGGTCATGGCCGCGTTGGAAAACGTTTCTTTGAACTTGTCGAAGCCGCCGAAGGTCTTGTTGAGCGCTTCCGCCAGGGCGCCGCCGGGCTGGCCGCCGGCGTTGGGGGCCATCAGCTTCCAAAAAATGGTATGGTTGAGATGGCCGCCGCCGTTGTTGCGCACCGCGTTGCGGATGGATTCCGGCGCCCGGTTCAAATTCATCAGCAGCTCCTCGATGCTCAGCTTTTGCAAATCCGGGTGGCTTTCCAGGGCGGTATTCAAGTTTTTTACGTACCCGCCGTGGTGCAGATCGTGATGGATTTGCATGGTGCGTTCATCGATATAGGGTTCCAGCGCGTTATTGGGATACGGCAAGGGAGGCAGTTCGTGAGCCATGGTGAATCTCCTGTTTATGGGTTATGTTGATCGATTTTGAATTGATTTTAAGTATTTCACTTAAACCGGTAGTTTTTCCGATAAGACGCTTTCAATGGCAATATGAGTAATAAAATACTCTTCTCCGGAGGAATCTTTTTCTGCCTCGAGATAAGACTGGACGCCCCGCGGAGAAGGAATCTCCTCGCCATCATCCAGGAGAGCGCGTAGATGCAACTTTAGAGCAGTCTTCATATTTACAATAGTTTTTTCAATCGTTTGACCTGTCGCGATGCATCCCGGAACGTCGGGCGAGTACGCGGAATAGCCGGTTTGGCTTTTTTCGATAATGATTAGATACTTATCCATTTTATAATTATCCTTTTAAACTTCTATTTCAATCCCGCTTGTTTGAGAATACTATTTAAAGTTCCCTTTCGTACTTCATCGCTCAATTTACCCGCAATCGTCACTTTTCCTTTCTTAATTGAATGCTTAAACTGGCGATGACTACCTTTGATATTGATCAAATACCATCCGTCTGCCTCGATGAGTTTGATAACATCTTTAATTTTCATAAGGCCATTTAGATAAATTATCCTGGCTCTTCCGAAATAATCTTGTGAAAGCCAAAATAGCCGGATATGCCGGTTTTGTCAAGCGCAAAAACAAAACGCCTTGACTACCCTGCCCTGAAGCCGTAAAATTGAAATCCGAAGACAGAAACGAAAAATGGTCTTCGATAACGGGTGAACGAATAATTTCTATCAACTGAAAGGTGATTATCATGAGCAATGCAAAAACCGTGATGTGGAAAGGCCAGCCCACGCCCCTCCTGGGCACGGACATTAAAGAGGGCGACAAAGCCCCGGATTGCGAATTGGTGGGAATCGACCAAAGCGTCCGGAAACTCTCCGAATTCGCCGGCAAGGTGCGTATTCTCTCCGCTGTTCCCTCCCTGGAAACCGGGGTATGCGACGCGGAAACCCGCCGCTTCAACCAGATTGCCGCCGGACTGGGAGATGACGTGGCGATCCTGACCATCAGCATGGACTTGCCCTTTACCCAAAAGCGCTGGTGCGGCGCCGCGGGAATCGATAAAGTCACGGTCTTATCCGACCATCGCGAAGCGGCATTCGGCATGAAATACGGCGTCTTGATGCAAGGCCTCCGTTTTTTAGCCCGCTGCGTGTTTGTGGTGGACAAAAACGGCGTGGTTCGCTACCGCCAACTGGTAAAAGAAACCGGCACGGAGCCGAATTACGACGAGGTGATCGCGGCGATCAAAAGACTGCTGTAATCAACTCGACAATGCCACATCAGGATTTTTTTTTGACAGAATTAACTATGCCAATTAAGAGTTGAAACATTTTATGCCGCCAGGCCACAAAAACACGAAGTTTCACAAAGGGAAAGAGGGTTTCAAAAAGCATATCCAATAAATATCTTCGTGTAAACTTTGTGCCTTCGTGCCTTTGTGGCAAATATTTCTCGAACTCTTAATTCGCATTAACTGATGTTACGCAGACCCAAGACATTAGCCCCATAGTCATATTTGACTGCACAGGATAGGCAATTAAAATGTCCGAATCCAACATCATTCCCCTCTTCCCCCTCGGAGTGGTCTTATTCCCGGATATGCCGCTGCCGTTGCACATTTTCGAGGAACGCTACAAGCAGATGATCCGGGAATGCCTGGAGCACGACCGGGTTTTCGGGATCGCGCTATCCGAAAACGAGCAAATCCGGGCGGTCGGCTGCACCGCCAGGATTGTGGGGGTGCTGAAAGAATATCCCGATGGGCGCATGGATATTCTAACCCAGGGGGTGGAGCGTTTTGCCATCGACAGCGTCTCTGAAGAAAAACCCTACCTCCAGGCGCGCATTCAACTGCGGCCGGGGCAGGGTGGGGCAGAAACCCCGGTCAGCGAGGGCCTGCGAAGCGAAGCGGTTGGTTTTTTGAAAAAAATGATCCAGGCCAGCGGACAGGACGTCAACTTGTTCGAATTCGAGGCGATGGATGCCGCGCAGGTCTCGTTTTTCATCGCCTCTTACGGTCTTTTTACCAACCCGGAGAAGCAGGAGCTTCTGGAAATTGATGAAACCGAAGATCGCCTGAAACGGGAACTGGAGATGCGCCCGCTGGTGCTTCGGCGGCTGGATTTCAACGCTCGCCTGACCGACGCCAGCCGCAACAACGGGCGCCTCCCGAAACCGAAATGATCCTTGTTCCTGAAATCCCGCTTCCGGGAATCCGGAAACGGGGGCGGGAAGCGCTGTAAAGAAACGAACTGCGGCGACAAATAACTCTTCAGCCCATTTTAGAATGAAGGAGCATAACGATTATGAAAGATCCGCGCTTTCAAAAACTGGCCGAGGTACTGGTTCATCACTCCACAAAAGTGAAACCCGGCGAAAACGTCTTGA
>WYBG01000293.1 GCA_011526015.1 Deltaproteobacteria bacterium
AGCTGGTCAAACTGCTCAACGAATACCTCAACGAGATGACCCACATCGTTTTGAAGAACCAGGGAACCCTCGACAAATATATCGGCGACGCGATCATGGCCATTTTCGGCGCGCCCCTCGACGTGGGGAACCACGCCCTGAAAGCCTGCGCCACCGCGCTGCTGATGCAGGAAGGGTTGGAAAAGATTCGCGAAGATTGGAAAAAACGCGGCCTGCCGGACCTGCACCAGCGTATCGGCGTCAACAGCGGGCCCATGGTAATCGGCAACATGGGTTCGGACATCCGCTTCGATTATACCGCCATCGGCGACTCCGTGAACTTAGGCGCCCGCCTGGAAGGGGCGAACAAGTTTTACGGTACCGGGATCATGATCAGCGAGGAAACGCACCGGTTGGTGCAGGATGAAGTAGTTGTGCGGCAACTGGATTTGCTGCGGGTAAAGGGAAAGCAGGCGCCGGTAAAAGTGTATGAATTGCTGTCCCTGAAGGGAAACGCGCCGGATGGAAAAATCCGCGAGACGCTGGAGTATTTTCAGCAGGGATACGAAAATTACCTCTCCCGGAACTGGCAGCACGCCATCAGCCAGTTCGAGAGCGCCCTGCAGCTCAACCCGGCAGACGGCCCCTCCCGCCTCTACATCGAACGCTGCCAGGAATTCCTGAAAACCCCCCCGGGCGAGGAGTGGGACGGGGTGTACGAGTTGAAGGTGAAGTGAATGACAGGGGCAGGAGCAGGGGGCAGGGGGCAGGGGCAGGGGCAGGGCCGCTCGCGCCGATCCCGGAAGGCCGGGGATCGGCGCGCAATGGGGGCGTCGTAATTCTCGTTGCCGAAATGCCCGGCTATCTATCCTTTCGGATGATTAGTTTGACGCTGGCCAACTGTTCACGGGGGGTCGGCGCCGCCGCCCCTATGGCAGAAAATTATCCAAAGAGTGGTTGATATTGGCGATAAAATCCCTTACAATTCTCTCACGCGAATAAAAAATTTCCGGAAGGAGTTAGATATGGCCAATGCCTTGAAATCCGCCAAGGTTAAAACTTCCAAAAAGAAAAAAGACGTCCCCCAACCGGTTCCCATCGAGAAGCGCAGCGACGTTACCGTGGATGAACTGGAACGCCTGTCGTTGCCCTACCCGGCGGAATTGTATAACGGAAAGGTGATGTATAAAATGGCAAATCTGGCGCATGGGATTATTCAATCACTTATCGGGGCAAGGATCAGCATATACTTAGAGAAAAATAGAATCGGTTACGCGATGTCCGAAACCAATTTCCGGCTCTGGCAGGATCGTCCCCGGGAGTCGCGGATTCCGGATATCGCATTTATCAAAAAAGAGCGCCTGCCGGAAGACCTCTACCGCTTCCCGGCCCTGGCCCCGGATTTAGCGGTCGAAATCATCTCCCCTGACGATAGTTTCTTCAAGGTAATGGAGAAAGTGGATGAATACCTTTCCGCGGGAACCCAACTGGTCTGGCTGGTCATTCCCAATACCCGGGAAGTGCTGGTGTGCACCGCGGAGCGGAAATACTCCGTTCGCGACAGCTTAACCGCCCCGGGGCTGCTGCCCGGCTTTGAATTGCCGGTGGATGAAATTTTTGAAGCGCTTCCCGCGCCGGCCAAATTCTGAAGGTTTACTCCAGGTACTGGTACGCCGCCAGGGTCAGGAAATCGGTGAAATCTTTGCTGCAGGACAGATCTTCCATGATTTTGGCGGCCAGCTCGAACTTCCGGGCCTGGTAGAGTTTCTCCCCGAATAATCCTTTGATCTTCTCCAACTCCTCGGGCACCATGGCGCGGTACATCGCCGCGGAAACCTTGCGCCCGTCTTCCAGCGCCGCGCTGGGGTGGTTGATCCACTGCCAGATTTGCGCCCGGGATATCTCCGCGGTGGCAGTGTCTTCCATCAGGTTGTAGAGCGCCGCCGCGCCGTTGCCTTGCAGCCAGGATTCGATATACAAAATCCCCACGTTGATGTTCAGGCGCAGGCCCGCCTCGGTAATCTGGCCTCCCGGCACCTGGAAATTCAATAAATCCTTGGCGCTCACCCGCACTTCTTCGCGCAGCCGTTCCTTCTGGTGCGGTTTATCGCCCAAAATACCGTCGAACACCTCTTTTACGTGGGGAACCAGGTCCGGGTGCGCCACCCAGGTGCCGTCGAAGCCGTCGCCGGATTCGCGCACCTTGTCTTCCCGCACCTTTTCCAGCGCCACCCGGTTCACCTCCGCGTCCTTGCGGCTGGGGATAAACGCCGCCATCCCGCCGATGGCGTGGGCCCCCCGGCGATGGCAGGTCTTTACCAGCAGCTCCGTGTAAGCGCGCATGAAGGGAACCGTCATGGTCACCC
The DNA here is from genome assembly GCA_011526015.1 of Deltaproteobacteria bacterium. Lineage (GTDB taxonomy): Bacteria > Calditrichota > Calditrichia > RBG-13-44-9 > J075 > JABWBP01. The sequence continues at coordinate 2,346 of WYBG01000293.1, forward strand.
GGGCGCGGTCGGGCAGCAGAAAATCGGGGCGGTTGCGGAATTTTTTGATGATGCTGAACATATAATCCCAGCGCCCGGCGTTCAGCCCGGCGATGTGGTCGCGCAGCTCGTACAAAATCTCTTCCATCTCGAAGGCGGCCAGGATGGTTTCCACCAGCACCGTCACTTTAATGCTGCCGCGCGGGATGTCCAGCGCATCCTGCGCCCGGTTGAAGACCTCGTTCCACAGCCGCGCCTCTAAGTGGCTTTCTAACTTGGGGAGGTAAAAATAGGGGCCGCTGCCCTTGCCCAGCAGTTTTTTGGCGTTATGGAAGAAGTACAGCCCGAAGTCGAGCAGCGAGCCGGAAACCGGTTCGCCGTCGATGAGCACATGCTTCTCTTCCAAATGCCAGCCGCGCGGGCGCACCATCAGCACCGCCACCTTCGGGTTCAGATCGTAGCGCTTGCCCTCCGGGCTGGCAAAGGTGATGGTGCGATCGATCGCGTCGCGCAGATTGAGGTGTCCCTGGATCACGTTATACCAGGTGGGGGAATTGGCGTCCTCGAAATCGGCCATGAACACGGTGGCCCCGGAGTTGAGAGCGTTGATCATCATTTTGCGCTCTACCGGGCCGGTAATTTCCACGTGGCGGTTCTGCAAATCCGCGGGGATGGAGCCGACCCGCCAGTGCGGGTCTTCCCGGACCTGCCGGGTTTCCGGCAGGAAATCGGGGAGTTTGCCGGCGTCGATTTCTCTCTGCCGCTCGATGCGTTTCCGGAGTAATTCCAGGCGGCGGGGGTTGAACTCCCGCTGCAGTTTGGCGATGAATGTTAAGGCGTCCGGAGTGAGAATATCTTCGAACTGCTCGTGCAATTTTCCTTTGACCTCTACTCCGGCAGGTAACTGAAGCTTGCTCATGGGAACGTCTCCTTGGTTATCGGCGAAAGGGATTCTCTTTTATTGTGCAAGGGTATAACTTGACGTTTTTATTTTGGCGAGACGGGGGAATGGGGAATAAGGTATAAGGGAAAAGTGCCCTATACCCTAAAAAATCGCACATCATGCCCGCTTCCAGTATTTCATCGATAGAATATAAGGGTTTGAGCTGGCCAGATTCAGGGCCGGCCCCGGTAGCCCCCGGGGGTTTCCGGCGTATAGAGGCCGAGCCATTGAAAAATATTCCTGAAAAACTCGTTGACCAGGTCCAGAAAATTATAGCCCAATACCGCATATAGTAAATAAACGGCAAAAGCGAAGGTCAAAAATGCGCAGATAATAATTAGCCCGGCGTCGTAGGGCTTCGGGCTTCCTTTTACAATTCTCTCATAGGATTTCTGTAAAAACATGGCCGCCAAAAAGCTGATAAAAAATGCTGAGCCGGTGAACCAGACGTCAGAATAACTTCTGACGTACGTAGCAGTCCTATAAATAAAACTTACGAAATAGGCTGCGGAAGCAACGGGCACTAACAATTGTGCGGGGAAAATGAATAATAGAAGATAGTTCCCTTTGAAGAAAAGATTGTACAACATTATCAAAATCATAACAAGGCCAAAAAGGGCCAAAAGGCGAATAAACATAATCCCGCTTTGAATCAGGGCAAAATTGACCATGGCTTCCATAGGGGCGATCCTGTTTTTCTATCTCGTTGGCTGTCTCTAAAACAGACGGGAAAAGCCAGACAAATGAACCGTTATCAAACCGTCATTCATTCTCAAAACAATTGCCGGGATTGTAAAGGTTCTCGATCATCATCTCGAGGCGTCTGGTTTGGGAAAGTAAATCATGTAGAAAAAAACGATTCTCCTGGTTCTTCTGAAGCGATACGTGCGCTGTTGCGCTGAATCCGAATTAGCGCTCCCTTCCGGGAAACCGTTAAACAAATTGACGGCATTAATATAAGAAGTTTTTGTCTTAAATTACAGTGAAATTTTGACTTGTGCCCTTAAATCCCGGGGCGCTTTCCCCGGGTTATTTCTATACCATAAAACCTGCGCCGGTTGGAAGAGGTGTATAAATTATGCACATAATTGCAGAGCTTTCCGCGCTTCCCCTGCGATTCGTCTCTCCACTTCCCCGTTTAAGCAGGCCGGGAAGGACGCTCTCCAGGCCGATGTATTAACATATCGTCAGAAATTTTGCATTGATAACCGTCAAAAAGAAGATTTGGTATTTCATTTGCTTTTTTTGTTACCTTGCCTGCGCCGCGACGGGCTACCCGTTTTCCGCGCGGCGTATTGATGACAGGGAATCATTCCTCAACATAAGCTTGTTCATCGTGATGATGACGGATTCCGGGCAGAATTGAAGAAACGCTGCCCGTTTAGATAACTCAACTAACAGGAGTGTCCAACATTCCCGGGAAAATGAAGGAGAATGAATGATGAAATATGCTTTTGTGTTGCTTGCCCTGCTGGCGCTGGCGGGATGCGCCGATAAGGAGAAAGTCGCCCAATTGCAGGAACAGAATACCCAATTGGCGGCGGATTACGATCAACTGCGCCAGGAAACGAGCGCGAAAGATGAATTTATCCGCGAATATACCAGCACCATCAACCAGGTTTATGAAAACCTGGAGAAAATCCGCGAGCGGGAAGGCTATATCGTCAGTTTTTCACAGGACCTGGAAACCAAAGGCGACGTGGCGGTAAAGGAGAAGATCCTGAGCAATATCAGCAGCATCGACGCCTATTTGCAAAAGAGCAAAAAGAATTTGCGGGAGTTGCAGGGAAAATTGAAGGCATCGCAATTGAAAACCGCGGAACTGGAGAAAATGGTGGAGAGCCTCAATCAAACCATCCTGCAAAAAGAACAGCAGATTGCTGAGTTACGGCAGCAAGTAGAGCAGTTGAATGTCAAAGTAGCCCAGGTAGAAGAACAACTTTTGCAGAAAGAGGAAATGCTGGAAGTACAGGGCCAGAGGCTGAATACGGTTTTCTACGTCATTGGGACGGAAGACGAGCTTAAAGAAAAGGGGATCGTCGAAAAAACAGGCGGTTTTTTGGGGATCGGAAAGACCACGAAATTGGCGGATAATTTACAACCGGAATATTTTACCCGGGCAAATGCAGCCAGCGTGGGCAGCATCCCGATTTATCGCCGGATTGATAAGGTCAATATTCTCTCGCCCCACCCGGCAGAGTCTTATCACCTGCTGGAACGGGAAGGAGACGAAACCCTTCTGGAGATCGTGAAGCCGGAAGAATTTTGGAAGATGAAACACTTAGTGATCCTCTGCAAAGGCTAATGAGGATCATCGGTGGGAGTTAAAGAATCGGGAGATTCTCATCTCCCACCATTTTTTTAACCCGTTGATTAGCGAAGTATCCGGCAACCCCTCTGTTTTTCTCAACCCTCTTTTATCTCTCGCATCCATATTCCATCTCCAAGCAGGGCAAGGTTCCGCGCCCCCCCTGCTTCTCCTCTGCCTTAACCGGCCTGGTCTTCGATCATCGCCGGCATTTATCCCTTCTTATTCCAGATTTAACAGGTTTGCAACACCGCCTCAAGCAGGAATCAATATCGCCCGGCTATTTTACCGCTGTAAATGATGAAAAGAACGATGGAAGAAAGCACCGTATGAACGGTAAAGATCACAAGGAGAAAACAGATGATGCAGTATCCGGAATTTGAAACAGGAGTAACCGAACCGATGGCCGGTAATCCGGCGATTTATGTTACCGGCTGGGAAGCATTAACCTGCTCTTCGCGGGAAAAAACCCGGGAATCCGTAAGCGTTCCCGCTCAAGAATCCTGCCGCCGGGAAGGTCTCGATCCTTTTAAGGGGATGATGATTGCCTTGCTGCTGGCGGTTCCTTTCTGGCTGGGTGTGGGAGTTCTGCTGTTCAAGTAATAAGTAAAAAGGTAAAAGCTGCTCGAGCACACTCCCGACCTTTGTCTTTTACCTTTTTCCTTTTTACTTAAGAAAACCCAATCCCCTGCGGCGATTTTTTTTCACTCCCTCTTTCCCGGATAGTTTTGTAAGTTTGCCGTATCCGAATCAACGCAATGATCAACGGCAGGCTTACAAACGGAATTCCGGAAAGGGAATTTTAAGATGAAAAATATTGTCGAGGGAGTTTTAGAAGTGATGCCGGAAGGCCAGGGCTTTCTGCGCAACCCCAGTAAGAATTTCAATATTACACGCGATGATCCTTATGTTTCCACCCAACTGATCCGCCAGCACAACCTGCGGGAAGGGTTGCTGATCAGCGGGGAGTTGGGCAGCCCCTCCAGGCCGGGGCAGAACGCGCCGCTGGCCCGGGTAGTGAGTTGCAACGGCCTGCCGATTGAACAATATCCCTCCATTTCCGACCTCAAATCTCTCACCAGCATAGATCCCGAAGAAAAATTGGTGATTACCCGGGACAACCGCGACCTCACCGGGCGAATGATCGACCTGCTGATTCCCATCGGCAAAGGGCAGCGGGGGATGATCATTTCCCCCCCCAAAGCGGGGAAGACCACCATTCTCAAACACATTGCCCAGGCGGTGCTGCAAAATCACCCGGAAGTGAAGGTGATGATGCTGCTGGTGGATGAGCGCCCGGAAGAAGTAACCGATTTCCGGCGCGAGCTTCCCGGCGCAGAAGTGTTCCATTCCTCCGCGGACCAGGACGTGGAAAGCCACCTGCGCATCACTTCCCTGACCATGAACACGGCGACCCGGCGCATGGAATTCGGGCAGGACGTATTGGTGCTCATCGACTCCCTCACCCGCATGGGGCGGGCTTTCAACAAGGACGCGGATTCCGGCGGGAAAACCCTCAGCGGGGGATTGGCGGCCAATGCCCTGGAACTGCCCCGGCGCTTTTTCGGGGCGGCGCGAAATATCGAGCACGGCGGCTCCCTGACCGTCATGGCCACGATTTTGGTGGACACCGGCAGCCGGATGGATGAGGTGATCTTCCAGGAATTCAAAGGAACCGGCAACCTGGATTTGGTTTTGTGCCGGGAGTGCGCGGAGCGGCGGCTGTACCCGGCCATCAACATCCGCGAATCCGGCACCCGCAAGGAGCAGAAAATTCTCTCCCCGGAAGCGTTGAAAGAAAGCCACGCCCTGCGCCGCAAGGTGGCGGAACTGAAAGCGCCGGAAGCGCTGGAGGTGGTGATTGGGGCGCTGAGGTAGGAGTGCAAAATTTATTTTGCACTAAAAGTAGTCTTAAAATCTTGGTGCAAATTAAAATTTGCACTCCTAAAAATCATCCTCCTCCGCTTCCCGCAGCACATAGGTGCGATATTCCGGGTATTCCCGGAACTGCTCCGCTAATTTCTCCCTGCCTATTTCTTCATACAACTGATGAAAGCTGGAAAAAGGGTAATCCTTTAAATTCTCCACATATCCGTGTTTCACCGGGTTCCATAGCAAGTAATTCATACGAATGTAATACTCCCGCTCATCGCGGGGGCAATAATCCCAGTAGTTCCACCAAACCGGTTTTTCGCAGCGAGTTGCTTCATGAATATAGAAAGCGGTGCTGCCATGCAGCCGTTTGAAAATCAGTGTTAAGTCCGATCCCTTACGGCTTCTTCCCAGAATATGATAATGATTATCCAGAATGACCCAGTGGTGCAATTCCCAGAAGAATTCATTGAAGTAGTCGCGGATTTTCGTAAGCAGCAATTCTTTCACCCGGGGTTGCTTCAATAAATGGCGTTTTTTATAGATCGCGCCGGTGATAAAATATGGCGTATTATCCAGAAATAAATGCGCCGGGCTGTGCGGGTGCCGCTTTAGCATTGTAATTTTCCTCATATTTGAATATTGTCAGAAGAGAGTGGCTGAATATAGGAATGCAAATTTAAATTTGCACGTAATTTTCTGATTTTTGTGCAAAATAAATTTTGCACTCCTGCCTTCCTTTCCGTAATTTTACGGCGAATTTCCGCTACGAAAACACGAAGGAGAGCTTTACCATGCAATTCACCCCCCCGTTTCCCACTTTAGCGCAGTTGAAATCCGATTACATCCGTTCCGATATTACCTACCACCGCGCCCGGCAGTTGCTGGACATGGAAATGTGTACTCTCACCAGCAGCGACGATATCCATTACCGGGTGGCGGTGGAAGACCGTTTCGAGGATTTCACGGTGGACGTCAGCCTGGAGAATAATAACCTGGGCCACAAGTGCACCTGCGCCTCCCGGCTGGATTGCTGCCACCACGCCGCCGCCGCATTGTTATTGTTGGAAGAGGAGCTCCGCAAGGATCGCGCTGCCCTGTACTCCGAAAAGGGCGAACCCTATACCCGGGAAGAGATGATCGAACGGGTGCTGAAGGAACGGGAAGAGCGCGCCGGGAAGGAAGAATTCCGCATCACCTTTGCCGATAACGTGTACGGGGTGCACCAGCTCAAAACCGCCGCCCAGCGGGTGTATGAAATCACCATCCGCGATTTCGACCGCCGCACCGGCTACTGCTCCTGCCCGGATTACCGCACCAACAAGTTAGGAACCTGCAAGCACCTGATGGCGGTCTTCCGGGAAATCCAAAAGAAGCTGCCGGTTAAAAAGCTCACCGAAACCCAGCCCTATCCCTTCGTGGAGATTTACTGTGATCCCCTGAACGATTACCACGTCACCTATTTTTACAAGGGGAACCTGACCGTGGAGATCGCTTCCCTCTTAGAAAAGCACTTCCAGGGCAACGGGCATATCCTTCCGGAGCATTACCCCCGGTTCGTGCATTTTTTGCGTGAGGCGGAGAGCATCAAAAAGATCCTGGTACGCCCGGAGGTTCCCCTCAAATTGGACAAATATTTCGAGCGCGAGCTTTACCAGCGGCTTTCCCGGGAGATCGCGCCGGATTTCGGGAAAATCAAGGCGAACCTGTTCGATTACCAGAAAGAGGGCATCCGCTTCTCCCTGTTCAAGAGCGGCAACATCATCGCCGACGAGATGGGGTTAGGCAAAACCTTGCAGGCGATTTCCATTGCGGTGCTGAAAAAAGAGATCTACGGGCTAAAACGCGTCTTAGTGATCTGCCCCGCTTCCCTCAAATTCCAGTGGAAGAAGGAGATCGAGCGCTTTTCCGACGAGAAAGCCCTGGTAGTGGAAGGGCTGCGCAAGGATCGCCACGAGATTTACCGCGCTTCCGAGGCCTATTTCCTGATTACCAACTACGAGGCGGTGATGCGCGACATTACCGTGATCATAAAAAATCCCCCGGACCTCATCATTCTCGACGAGGCGCAGCGGATCAAGAATTACACCACCAAAACCTCCTACGCGGTGAAAGCGATTCCCAAAAAGCACGCTTTGGTCATCACCGGCACTCCCATCGAAAACCGCTTAGGCGACCTCTATTCGATCATGAATTTCGTTGACCCGGAAATCCTGGCCCCCTTGTGGGAGTTTTCCATGAACCACTGCTATTTCGATAAAACCAAAAAGGAGCGCATCACCGGGTATTACAACTTGCAGGGCTTGAAGGAGCGGCTAAGCCCCTGGGTTATCCGCCGGGAGAAAAAAGAGGTGCTGGATCAATTGCCGGACGTGCAGGAGATTACCGTGCCGGTGCAGCTGCACCCCTACCAGCTCGACATGCACGCCGGGTTTGCCCGCGCGTTGATGCCCTACCTGCAGAAAAAACACAAAACCGTGTACGACATGCAGCGCATCCAGCAATTGCTGATGAGTATGCGCATGGTCTGCAACTCCTCTTTCCTGGTGGATAAAGAGACCCATTACTCTCCCAAGTTAGATGAGTTGCAGGAAATCCTCTTCGAGAAGCTGGATATTACCCGCCCCGGGAAAAAGGTGATCGTGTTCTCGGAATGGAAAACCATGCTCTGGCTGATCGAAAAGATGCTGAAAACCAACCGGTTAGGCTCGGTTACATTGAGCGGGGAAGTGCCGGTGCAGCACCGCGGCAAGCTGATCGATGAGTTTCGCAGCAACCCGGACTGCCGGGTATTCCTCTCCACGGAAGCGGGCGGTACCGGGCTGAATCTGCAATTTGCCGACACGGTGATCAACTTCGAGCTGCCCTGGAACCCGGCCAAAAAGAACCAGCGCATCGGGCGGGTGCACCGCATCGGGCAGGAAAGCCCCAAGGTGACCGCCATTAACTTAGTAGCGCGGGAGAGTATCGAGGAGCGCATCCTCGACGGCATCGTGCTGAAAGAATCGCTTTTCGAGGCGGTGCTCAACGAGGGCAACCTCACCGACGAGGTGGATTTCTCCCGCAAGGGGCGCTCGGTGTTCCTGGAACAGGTGGAACAATTGGTAAAGCCCTTTGAAATGCCGGCAGAGGAGGAAGCGGAAGCGCGGGAAGCGGAAGTAGAGGCGATGCGCGAAAAACCGGCCGGCAGAGACCCGCTCTCTCCCTTTGGAGACGATGAGCCGGTTGCCGCCGCGGCAACGGTTGCAGAGCCGGTAACCGCGGAAGCGGCCGCCGCCCAACCGCCGGCGGAAAGACCGGCTGCCGCGCAAGTGCAACCGCAGGAACTGGAGACTACCCTGAACCAGGGGCTGCAATTCCTCAGCGGGTTGATGAAAATGGCCACCGGCAAGGAGTTGCTTGCTCAAGAGCAGGCCATCTCGGTAAACAAGGAGACCGGCGAGGTGGTGATGAAGTTCAAATTGCCGGGGTTTTGAGGGGGATTAAGTGCGCTATTCCACCACCAGGGTAAGGTCCAAAACCTCCTCCCCGCGTTTTACATTGAAGGGGATATCCGTGCCGGGAGCGAACTCCAGCAAGAGAATCCAGATGTCCCGCAGCGTTTTCATCTGCCGGTGGGCGAATTCAGTGATGCGATCCCCTTCCTGCACGCCGGCTTTGGCAAAGGGGTAGCCCTCGTAGGCGCGCGCGACCAGCACCCCCTCTTCCGAGGCGCCGGCGTGTACCTTTAATCCAACCTTGTACTTCCGCCGGCCTTCATAACCGATCTCTTTGATCTCGTCATATAACTGGTCTTCTTTGTGCCGCTCTAACATAGTCCGTAGCCGGCCCAGGGTTTCGGGATCATTCCCGGAATCGTCTAAGATGGCGGCATACAACTCCAGTTTGGGAATATCGGAGGAATAGGAACCCCGGTAGTCGAGGTCTTCATTCAGCAGGGAGACTTTCAGGGCGCTGACCGCCCGCTCGTGGTCGCCGTTTTTGTGATAAAACCGCGCCGCCAGGAAGTTCAGCTCCCGGTCCGATGCTGCCAGCGAAAGCGCCTCTTCGATCAGGAGCTTTCGCTCTTCCATATCCAGGCCCAGGAAGTCCGCGCCGGTGACGCCCTGCTCCGCGTCGGCCTGGCGCAGCAGCTTCACGAAGGCGCTCCTGGCGGCGTTGGATGCCCGGATGCGCTGGATTTCATTCTGTTTGGGAAGCAGGCCGATGGCGGCGCGCAGGGCCGGCAGGGCTTCCGAATAGTTTTTTTTCTCCAGCAAATATTGGCCGAGCGCGCTCCAGTATAAGGCATTTTCCGGTTGGAGCTGCGTTGCTTTGCGGAGGAGTTCAACTCCCTGTTCCGTTTGCCCATCCTCGCTTAGCAGCCATTGCCCGTAGTGAAAAGTTACCTCGGCGTCGCCGGGAGCGAGTTGGTAAGCCTCTTCGAATAATGCGGTAATACGCGTCTCGTCTTTCCAGTTGAAATCCTGGCGGAGCAGGCGTCCGAGGGTGATCAGCACCCCGGCGCGCTCCGCTTTCGATTGGGAGAATTGCAGCAGCCGGAAGCCGTCCAGGGTCAGGGCGGTGATGTTTGTTCGCACTTCCTCATTGTCGGCTGCAATGGGCCAGTCTTCCACCTCGCGCAGCAGGCTACGGGCGCGCAGCAGGAAATACTGGCGCTGCAAATCCGGGTCATTAGGCTTGACGGCCAGCGCCTGCTCCAGGATATCCACGGCGTAATCCAGGTTGTCTGATTGTTCGAACTGCGCCGCGGCGGCTTTGTAGGATGCGATGGTCGCCCGCTGCTCCTGGCGCTCCACAACAAAGAAATACCCTTCCCGCAGGGTGTAAAAAAGGCCCAGGAAGGTGGTGAACAGGCCGATGTACATCGCCCCCTTCTTCAGGGCGGTCTCGATTTTGGGGGGAGAAGATTTTTCCAGCATCTCCCCGCAGTGCCGGCATTTTTTGGCCTCCGCATGGATGGGCTCCCGGCAATAGGGGCAGGGCTTTTCCGGGGCGGGGGGAGCGGGGTTGGGAGATTCTGGGACTCTTGTTCTCATTAGCCTTTTCTCTGCGGGGGTTTTATAAAGATTTGGAGTATAAGACTAAGCTTATGCGGAGCTTTGGGAGATAAGCGTTTCAATCTGTGGCTGCTTCATTATTGAAAGGGATTCATGATGTGAAGGCTATTTTCGATCAACTGATTATGCTGTAGATCTTCTGAATATAAAGTATGGCAATTATGGAGTAAAGCCGTTGCAATAACCGAACTATCCCAATAAGAATATTGATGTCGTTTATTCATCTCGATCGCTTTTAAAATATTCACGGTCTCAATTTCCATGATCGGAAAGGTTGCTATCATTTCAATAATTATTGCTTCTGCCTCGTCTTTGGTTCGGTATTTCTTTTTTGTCAGGGCGTTATAAAGTTCGCTTAATACTTGTGTACTCACGATAATCGCGTCAAAATTTTCATCAACCAGTTCCCTTACTTTTTGGTATTTTTCCGGGGGAACTTTAGAATACAGGTAAATCCAAAGATTTGTATCAATCAAAACTTTATCGTTCATGCAGTTCTTCCCTGTCAAATTTATAGCCTTTGGGCAATTTAAAAGCGTGTTTTTCTATAAATTCAAAAAATCTTTCCTTCTTCGCTTTGCTCGATTCTTGCTCAAAAAGGATAACTTTAAATTTCTTCCCTTCTTTTTCGATTCCCAACCTTTCGTCGAGAATAAGGGTCCCATCTTTATAAATTGCATTTAGTAATACTTGCATGGTGTATTCCCTTTCATATTTTTTATCCGATTTTTACTTCGCCAACTGAAAATATCGAAAAAACTTAGAGTTTTCCACCGATTTTTCCATTTCAGTTTTTTTATTGAGTGGTCGCCAGGCCGA
>WYBG01000294.1 GCA_011526015.1 Deltaproteobacteria bacterium
GGCTTTCTGGTAATGGTCTTCGATAATGGGGAGAACCGCGCCATCGACCCACTCGCGCACCGCGGAGCGGATCATTTTTTCATCTTCGGTTAACAAATCATCTATTTGAAAATAATCCGGAGACTCGAATCTCTTCATAATACCTCTTACAATTGTCGATTCCTATGTTCTACTATACTCAATAAGGCTTAGTTGTACACTGTCATTCCCGCGAAAGCGGGCATCCATAAGCCCTTAAGAACTAATGGATTCCCGCTTTCGCGGGAATGACATACTATATAAAGTTTTAAAGAGTATATCCAGTCCAACCTTAATAATGATATGTAGAACGCCATTCGTAAATCTTCGCCGCCGCCAGTCGATACTCAGAGGGTTGCAATTTATTCATGCCCCTCGACTTTGGCAAGACAAATAAATTCGCTTTTTGAAGGCCGGCAGCGCCTGCAAAAACTTTCCGCCTTCAGGCGCTTTTCCGGAGGCGCGTTAATTCATAAGCGGGTCAAATAGCGAAGGGGCATAGAATAGGCAACCGGGGACAATACTATTGTGCGCGATGTTGCACAAAGCTGTTATCGGAAACAGAATTTTTTCGGCGGGAGGCGAGTTCTTGACGGGAATTCCGAGGTATGGAGATTTCCTGAAAAAGCGGAACTACTCCAGGGGTCATGGGTCGTTGATCAATAGGTACGTCTTCGTTTATCCCACAAGGGTTGTAACAGGCTATTGGCATATTCAGCCACCATACGGCTGCGCCGGGTACGTCGTGTTTGTGTTCAAGTGTTCAGGTTACCCGCACACTTGAACACAAACTTTGATCCTCACAGTGAGTATATAGTGCGATTCCGGGCGCTAATAGCGATAGTTACGAACTCTACTCTTTAAACAGAGATTGAATCGTACCCAGGGACTCCAGCAGTTGGGCGTAGGTGATGATCAAATCATACTCCGCGGCCACCAAAATTCTTTCCGCTTCGGTCAGGTTTACCTGGGCTTCCCGAACGTCCAGGGAAGTGCCGGAGCCCAAACGGTAGCGCTCGGTAGCCAGGCGGTATTCTTCCTGCGCCGCTTCCAGGTTTTCTTTGTTGATTTCGACAATCTCTTCGAGATTCTTGTAGGCGTTATAGTTGTTGGTGATAGCGGCTTTAAGATTAAGCTTGTAATTTTCCAGGGCGAGCTGGGCGTTTTTATGGGCGATTTTGGCATTCTGCACCCGCACCTGGTCGGCAAACCCGTTGAAAAGGTTCCACCTTCCGCTCAACCCCAGGGAGATACTCCAGTTTTTCCCAACGTCGGTATAAATCTGGTCGAATTGGCTGTTGTTGCGTTGATATGAAAAAAAGGCCCCCAGGGTCGGCCAAAAACTACTCTTTGCCAAACCTGCTGACAATTCGTTGGAACGCGCATCCATTTCCAGGCGGCTAATCTCCGGCTGGTTTTCATACGCGGTTTGGGTCAATTCATCCAAAGAGGGCACGGTATATTCATACGTAAATTCCCTGCGGATACTAATGGGGGTATGGGGGTCCCGCCCCATAGCGATATTGAGGGTATGGCGGGCTTGCTGAACGGTATTCCGTTGTCGAATCAGGGCGATGCGGTCATTCCCCAGGTTCACCTGGGCGCGAAAAACGTCCACCTTGGCCACCGATCCGATCTCAAACATCTTCTGGCTTTTATCCAGGTTGTCCTGGCTCCGTTGAACCGCCAGATCATAGACCTCATACAGCTTCTCATGTTTCAACAGGTCGAAAAACTCTTGCGATACCAGCCTGATCACCTCGTTGATTTGGGCCTGGTAAGAATAATCCGCCGCGGAGCGATCCGCTTTGCTTTGCTTGATGGCGTTCCACCAGTTTCCCCCATCAAAAATATTCTGGTTAACGCTCAGACTGACTGAGTAAAAATCCCTGGTGTATCCCGGGGTCGATGCCTCCCGGTTAACGAAGATCGTGTCGCCGGTAACCGGATCCTGGGTTTGAACTTCGGTAATGGAGGTAGCATCCCCGGTCCGGCTGCGGCCGCCTTGATAGCTAATGCCTACCGTTGGTAATATGTTGCTATAAGAAGCGCGCACGTTGTTTCCCGCGCTCCGGGCAAGATTTTCATAAGCTTGAACGTCGGTATTACTCTCCAGCGCGATGCGAACGCAATCCCGCAGGGTCAGCGCCGGCCCCGCTTCCTGGCTCCATGCCGACAAGGCCAGGAGAGAGAACAACAGTAGAGTCATGCACCATTTCAATTTCATGGATTCCTCCGATTTTTAAATAGTCCGATGTTTCCAAACATGAAATACTTTCCAGCAATTTTGACAACGAAAAACAAAAAAGATTCCCCCCTCCGCCCGGGGCGCTTTTGCGCCTGCCCGGCGACTTTAATGATTAGTGAACGATTCGAAAATGAGCTATCGTTCCGCAAAAAATCCCGCTAAAAACAAGTTGAGGGAATCTTGACCGGCAGATTTTCAGCTTTCCCCGCAGGTTTCGAGGCCCCCCGCCGGGCAAGCGCTGGCGTGGCGCAGGGGTGGCTCGAGTTTCACATCGCTCAGGATCTCTTGAAAAAATTGAGGAGCCGCCGGAAGAAACCCATTCCGCCTTGTGCCTTCCCGGCGGGTTTTTCGGCAATTTTCTCTAAAATGTCCTCAAGCTCGTTCGCCTGGTTTGCCGGGCCTTCCGGCTTTTTGAGGACCGCCGCCGTCTCTGTTTTGGCGGGAGGGGTATCTTTGCGCGTTTCGGAAGTTTCGGAAATCTGCTCCAAAATGCCTTTCAATTCCTCCTGGTCTGCACCCGTCTTTGAAGTTTTGGCCTCTTTCTCCTGGTTTTGCGTCCGGTCCTTTCGCTTATCCGCCACCAGACTCCTCCTTTTCTTGTGTTGACAATTGACGTTGATTCATTTTAATTGTTTCAGCCTAATTGGGTTCAGGGATTCGAGTGTTTTAGTGTGCGGTTGCCCGTTATGGAAATACCAAAACCCCAGAACACTAAAAAACCTGAATACTACTCTTTTCCTTCGATAAAATCATCCTTGATCTTCATAAAATAATCATAACAGGCCTGGTAGTCGTTGGGAATTTTACCGTCTAAAATGGCATCGACAATCGCCTGTTTGATTTTTCCCACCCGGGGGCCGGGGGAAATATTCATCAGCTTCATAATATCGTCCCCGCTGAAAGCCGGCTTGAAGCGGCGAAGATTGTCTTTTTCTTCCACTTCGCGGATGCGGGTTTCCACCCGGTCGAAATTGCCCAGGAATTCCTGCACTTTGCGGGGATTTTTGGAGGTGATGTCCGCCCGGCACATCAGCATCAGGTCCTCGATGTCATCCCCGGCTTCCACCATCATGCGCCGGATGGCGCTGTCGGTCACTTCCTCGTCCACTAATTGGGTGGGGCGCATGTGCAGGCGCACCAGCTTCTGCACGTATTTGATGGTATGCAGGGGCAGGCGCA
>WYBG01000295.1 GCA_011526015.1 Deltaproteobacteria bacterium
GGCGGGCGGCGGAAGCTCCCCCGGCGTGCCCGATGGCAATCGCCCCGCCGTTGGGGTTTAGCCGCCCCCGGTCGATGGGGGAGAGCAATCCCGCCTGGCCGAAAGTGGTTTCTACAAATTTTTTATCCCCGAAAAGCCGTTCGTTGGCAATGACCACCGCCGCAAACGCTTCGCTGAGTTCGGTCAGGTGAATATCGGAGAACTTCATCCCGGCGCGTTTCAGCGCTTTGGCGGCGGCATAAGCCGGGCCGGTGCCCATGTAAAGCGGTTCCACCCCGACAAAAGCGAACGCGCGCACGGTTCCCAACGCTTCGTACCCCAGTTCCCGGGCGCGGCCGGCGCTCATCAGCAACAGCGCCGCAGCCCCGTCGGCAAGGGGGGAAGCGTTTCCGGCGGTCACGGTTCCGTAACGGGGATCGAAGAGGGGGGAGAGACCGGCCAGTTGTTCTGCGCTCGGCTCTTTTTGAATGCCGTTATCCTCTTCCACCACCGTGGCATAATCCGGGGGCGCAAAAACCGGCGCGATCTCCTCTTTCAGGATTCCCGCCGCAGTAGCCCGGGCGGCGCGCTGGTGGGAGAGCAGCGCCCATTGATCCTGTTCCTGCCGGGAGATGCGGTATTCCTTCGCCAGCCGGTCGGCGGTCTGGGCTAAACTCATTTCAATAAAATAATCCGTAAGGGTGGATTGCCGGCTGTCCAGCGGCGCGGCGTCGGGAAAGGGGAGCTTGCGCGACAGCCGGGCATGGGTAGAGGCTTTCTTTTCCCCCTGGAAATGGCGGAACCGTTCCGTAAAGGCCCGGGGGAAAAGCAGGGGGTACTGGCTCATGGATTCGCTGCCCCCGGCAATCACCGCGTCGGCGTTGCCGCCGGCGATTTCGTAATAAGCGGAAACGATCGCCTGCAAACCGGAAGCGCAATTCCGCTGCACGGTATAGGCCGGGGTGGCATCCGGGACGCCGGATTTGAGGGCGACGACCCGGGCGAGGTTGCTTGCTTCCACGGGCTGGCCGATATTTCCCCAGACCACTTCATCGATTTCCCGGGGAGGCAGCTCTACCTGTTCCAGCAATTCGCGCAGGACAATTTTGCCCAGCTCGTACGCGGGAAGGTCTTTGAAAACGGTTCCGGCTTTGCTGAAGGGAGTGCGCAGACCCTTCACGATTACCACTTCTTTCACGGCTAATTCCTTTTCTGTCAAATCAAGGCGGGGGATAAAACTGCGACGATCCCTCTATCTGCCCGTTTCGCCGGGCTTCGTCGCATATTATCGGCTTTTGCCGCTGATGTTGAAGTAATTACGTGAGGTTTTTGGGAATCAAATATCGGGAGGTCCTTTCCCGCCATCTGGCCAGAAGCCGCATCTCGCCGGGACGGGAGAGGGATACGCGGCAGGAGTGGCACATGGCTCCGGCAGCCCGCGGGAGGGTTTTACTGAGCAAGGCCATAATCAGTATATGCTCCGCTACAGTATGGAACCGCCTGGCTACCGGGAAATCCTTTCGGTATCTGCGCGGCTGCCCGGAAAGTTGCCGCGCCGGGAGGGCCGGGTTGCCGTATGCCGCGGGATCATCGCCGGAATTCACTCCGGCAATGGCCCCGCGGCGGGTCAGCTCGATTTTCTCTCGGAGATCTCTTTTCTGGTTTTTGCGCGTTTGCGTTTGATATAACGGGTTTTTCTTCTGCGTTTTTCGCGGGCGTTGTACTGTTTGCCCATGGCATTACCTCCGGTTGAGTGATATACTCATTAAGGGATAAAGGTTGAAGGATAAAGGATCAATAAGACATTTAAGAACAAGCGTTTGGATTTGGTAGAAGATGCAACTTTCAACCCTTAACGAATATAGTTGGGTTAAAAGAGAGATGCAAATCAAAGAAGTTCATTCGGAAACTGCCCGGCCTGCTGCGCCGGTGCGTGAATGAAGCCAAAAATACAATAAAATCGGGTATTTCACCAGCAAAAATTTAAGTTGCCGCGCGGGTCGATTGAGCCTGGCAATGTCCCCTTTAAGAGCAGCAGGGCTGTTGCATTCTGTGTATCAAGTGCCTATGCAGGGCTGTCACTCCCGCGAAAGCGGGAGTCCATATCTCTGAAAATAGGCAAAACCTGGATTCCCGGCTTGCCCCTTTGGAGCATTCGCGGGAATGACATCGAAGGGGAAAAAGCCTCTGGATCGATAGAATGCAACAGCCCTGCTTTAAGAGCAGGCCTTTATGGGGAAACCATTCCGGCAGGGAAAAACCCGGCTGTTTTTCCGGTTGGGTTGAGGCGCGGCTTTTCGGAACTCGAAATAAAATTCATTTCGCTGTTTTCCAATCCCGTCACGCCGGCCCGCAGGTGGTTTCGGTAAGATTTGCGGAAAATTCGCATAAAACGGTCTGAAACCAAAAGGAACCGGTATGAAATTATCCATAGATGCGCTTCAACCATTGGGAAACCTGGTCGGGGCTGCCAAAAAGGAAGAGATTGGCAGCGGTGAAGCGGGCAAGTTCGGCACTTTTGCTGGCGTGTTCGCGCCAACGGTGTTGACCATCCTCGGCGCGATCATGTACCTGCGCTTAGGCTGGATGGTGGGTAACGCAGGCCTGTTGGGCGCGATCCTCATCATTCTTCTGGCCAAATCCGTTACTATCTGCACCGGCCTGTCGCTCGCCTCCATTACCACCAACATCAAGATCGGGGCCGGGGGCGCTTATTCGATTATCTCCCGCTCCCTGGGCCTGGAAGCAGGGGGCAGCGTGGGGATTCCATTGTTCATCTCCATCTCCCTGTCTGCGGCGCTGCACATCGTCGGCTTTACCGAGGGATGGCTGCGGATTTTTCCCGGGCACCCGCCCCTGCTGGTTGCGCTGCTCACCTGGGCGGGCATCCTGGTGATTTCTTCCATCAGCACCCAGTTTGCCATTCGCACCCAGTTCATCATCATGGCGCTCATCGCCGTTTCGCTGGCCAGTTTTTTTATGATCACCGCGAAACCGCTGTCCAACCCGCCGCTGTTAGGAAATTTCGAGGACGGGAATTTTTGGTACGTTTTTGCGGTATTCTTTCCCGCGGCCACCGGGATTATGGCCGGGGTAAATATGTCCGGTGATTTGAAAAATCCCCGGAAATCCATCCCCCTGGGAACGCTTTCCGCCATCGGGGTTACGCTTTTGATTTACGTGGTGCTGGCGGTGGTATTGGCGTTGAATATCAGCCCGGAAGAGCTGCGCCAAAACCAGATGGTTATGGTCGATTACGCTTATTGGGCTCCGGCGGTGTTGATCGGAATTTTGGCGGCCACCTTTTCCACCGCCCTGGGGGGAATTTTAGGGGCGCCGCGAATTTTGCAGGCGCTGGCGGAACAAAAAACCGTGCCGTTTTCCGATTTCCTGGCCCGCAAAACCGCCAGGAACGAACCCCGTAACGCCGTCATCTTCACCGGCGTCATCATCGCCCTGGCCTTGATCCCCGGCAACCTGGACGTACTGGCCACCCTCATCACCATGTTTTTCCTGGTCACTTACGGGTTTCTGAACCTGGTGGTATTCATCCAGCAGAGCATGAAAATCATCAGTTTCCGCCCCACCCTCAAAATTCCCCGCTTCGTGCCCTTTTACGGCGCGGCCGGGTGCACGTTTATGATATTTTTGATCAATCCCGGGTTCGGCGCCGCGGCGATCATTATCAGCATACTGCTGTATATCTGGCTGGCGCGCAAAGGCCTGCAGGCGGACTGGGGGGATTTGCGGGGGGGCATTTTTATGGTGCTGGCGGAGCGGGCGTCGCGGGCCGCGGCCAAATTCCCCCGCCACCAAATTTCCTGGAAGCCGGATTTGCTCCTTCCGGTTGACAATCCCCGGGTGTGGGCCGGGCCGTTGTTATTCATCCGCAATATTGTGAATCCTTCCGGAAGTGTATTCGCGTTCACGGTCAGCCCGGACCAGCGGGAAGAACGCCAGAAAGACCTGGAAAATCTGCTCCTCCCCCTTAAAAACCGGAATTTGTTCGTCAATTCAACCGTGATCGAGAACGGTGAATTTATCCATGGAGCTAAATCGGTCATTCAAACCTTGCGGGGAAGTATCTTCCGCCCCAATATTCTGTTCCTCACCCTGGGAGAGGATAAGAAGAATGATGAGGTAGTGCGGCAATTGGTCTTGGAGGCGGAGAAACACGATTTAGGAGTGATGGTGCTGCGCCAGCATCCCCGGATTGCTTTCGGAATGCAGGAAAACATCAACCTGTGGCTGCGGGAAAAAAGCCCCAACTGGCACCTGGCCATGTTGATCGCCCTGTACCTGCAAATGAATTGGGGCGGGAAATTGAACTTAGTGGCCACTGCCGCCAGCGAAGCCGAGAAGCCGCGGATGTACGATTTCCTGGAAAAGCTCAGCGACGTGGCGCGCCTGCCCTCCAAAACCGAATTTCACGTGATCGCCGCCAACTTTCACGAAGCCATCGCCGCCGCGCCGCGGCCGGACATCAATATCTTCGGGTTGGGGGAGACATTATCCTTCGATTTTATTCGCGATACCACCGACCTGGCGCACTCTTCCTGCCTGTTCGTGAAAGATTCCGGCATGGAAGACGCGCTGGTATAGCACGGGCGGTGTTTGGGTGTTTTAGTGTTTGAAAACCTCAAAAATACCGCAAAGTTGTAACGCCAAAACACTGAGACACTAATTTTTACTCTACCCTGTTTTTTACCTTGCGGATAGATTATTTTGGCGGGTCAAATTACCGCAGTTGTGGGGGAGGGCGTGAAGCGGGATTTGCAAATGATTGCAATCGCCCACGTGAGGTTTCACGCTTAAAGCTTTCAAGGTTGTGTTCGACAATAGCATCAAGCATCGTTTGGATGCCCCGGTCTGCCGGGTTCATTAACGCTGAGGAATGATGATGAAGAAACAATTTTTGCCCTGGATTGGGCTTTGGCTGCTGCTCACCATGGTGGCGAGTGTTTTTCTGCAGGCGCAAAGCGGCTCCCATCCTGCCTCCCGGCATGGCGGCGTCAGGGAGGAACTGCATCCCGCCCTTCCCGCGGGACCGCTGAAGTTGGAAGGAATCCAGCAGGGCGGGCCCTGGCAGGAGTACGAATTGTTTTACCTGGATACCCTTTTTAATATCATCAACAGCGGGGTGCGGCGAATGTACGGAGAATTGAACGGCCGGATGTTCATTCTCACGACTATTCCCGAAGAAGTTGCCCTCGGCCAGTATCTTTTCCTGATCCCGGAACAGGATACGGTGCTCTTCGATATCAGCCGCTACGTCAATCCCGGTGACTTTTTCGACATCACCCCGCTGCGTTTATTAGTGCAGGGCCCGCCTACCGCCAGCGCCTTTATTGTCATCGGGGATCAATCCGCGAAATTGAAACCGGATATCGACTTCGTGCTCGACCTGGACTCCCGCGGCGACGGGGACGCGAATAACGACGGGATCACCCACCAGCGCGAGGACCAGTTTGTGGAGCTGGTCAATTGGGATGACGATCCCGTGGATATTTCCGGCTGGGAAATCCTGATGGATGAGAATGTATGGCATACGTTTCCGCCGGGAACCGCGTTGGGACCGGGAAAATTTATGGTTGTATTCGGCGGGGGATCCCCCGCGGGCATACCCGGCCAGGTGGAGGTTGCCAATTATGGAGGGGTTCAGGGTTCCACCGGTTTGAGATATCCCGCCGGAACCGTCACCCTGAACGATGCCGGCGGGCAGGCCATCGATTCGGTGGATTACGATTTCCCGGCAAACTTCCGCCAATCCTACACTCGCAATCCCGAAGCGAGCGGGGAGTTTATTCCCCATACTTCCGCGATTTCCAGCGGGCGGGCGCTCTTTTCGCCCGGCAGAACCGCCCAGGGAGATACGGCGCTTTCCAGCGCCACCAGCCCCGACGGGCGCATCTCCATCAACGAAATCCACACCGATCCCTCCCCGGATAATCCCCAGTTTCCCCCCGCGGTGGAGTTGCTGCAAAGCTACCCCAACCCTTTCAACGCCGAGACGGTGATCGAATTTACCGTGCCGGAGAGCTATTTTTTCGGGGTGCAAGTGGAGTTGATCATTTTCAACACCCTGGGGCAGAAAGTGCGCACCCTGGCCTCCGGGCAGCGCTTCCCGGGAACCTTCCGGCTGGCCTGGAACGGCAGGAATGACCGGGGCGAGCGCCTTGCCAGCGGCATTTACGTTTCCCGCCTGATCATCGACGATCAGAAAAAAATCGGGCGAATGGTGCTGGTGCGCTGAGGCAACTCTCCGATTTTCCCTTTCCCCACATCCACTGCCCTGGTGCGACAAACACTAAGTTCTTGCACCCCTTTGTCATGCCCGAATGTCTTTATCGGGCATCCACAGGCCTAAAACTTATAGATTCCCGATAGAAACATTCGGGAATGACCCAGGAGAAAGGGTTCA
>WYBG01000296.1 GCA_011526015.1 Deltaproteobacteria bacterium
GCGGGCGATTGGCGGATGAAACTTTCCGGGTGGAGGGAGCGGTGGAATCCACCCGCGGGCAGGTGGAGTACCTGGATGTAAAGTTCCGGGTAGAGCGGTTCGGGGCGGAATTCAATCGCTTCGAGATTTTTCCGGAGGTGTATGGCCGGGCTTATACCACGGTGCGCGACTCCACCGGAAACTTTCCCCGGGACATCTACCTGGTGTTATACGTCATCGACCCGGTAACCAAAAAAGAGGTTTCCAAAGGGCGTTGGGAAGACTTTCGCTTCAAACTGGTTTCCCGGGACGAAGTGACCGGGGAGACCCAGGAACAGGTGCTCTCTTACCTGGGATACAGCGTGGGAAACCTGCAATACAAAGCCGGGGAAGTGGGCTTGAGCATGACCGAGAACTTTTTGATCCGGCCCCTCTTCCGGCCCATCGAACGCCAGATGGAGCGGGGGTTGCACGTGGATTACGTACGGCTGCGCTCCAATTTTACCGCTAATCTTTTTTACCTCAGCTTCCAGGACCGGGCGCAGCTAAACTCCACCACCTTTTTGGCCCCGAATTTGAACAATAATATTGATCCGGCGTTACTATTACTCCATAGCTCAGGCATAACCATGGGTAAATATTTGCTGCGGGATCTTTATCTCACCTATACCGGCGAGTTGGTTTTGGGATACGAGGAATCCAAATTAGGCGTCAACCATACCTTTGGGATGGAATACCGGCTGTTGTATAACCTCCTGTTCGAAGTGGAATGGAATAAATTTCAGTTCAACCCATTCTATAATGAACAAATCACCAATGACTTTCG
The DNA here is from genome assembly GCA_011526015.1 of Deltaproteobacteria bacterium. GTDB lineage: Bacteria > Calditrichota > Calditrichia > RBG-13-44-9 > J075 > JABWBP01. The sequence continues at coordinate 806 of WYBG01000296.1, forward strand.
TTTCCGCTTCCGCCATTCGTTTAATTTTTGATTTGCAAAAAATACGTGAATCGTTTAATTTGTATAGTTTGAAGTAAAAAAGGGTTTGATTCAATGCGCTATGAAAAACTTAAATTGCTGTTATTTTTGATAATGGCAGCGGTTATGCTCCCGCCGGCTCTTTCTGCCCAGGTTCAACAGCAGTTTAAGATCAACAATATCCGGATCGAAGGGAACGAACTTGCCGACAGCACTCTCATCCTGTTAAATAGCGGTTTGATTCGCGGCACCTTCATCACCGGGGACCAGGTACAGCGGTCAATCAAAAATTTGTGGGCGCTGAACATCTTCTCCGATATCCAGGTTTTTGCGGAGCGCCAGGTGGGAGAGAGCCTGGACCTGCTCATCCGGGTCGAAGAGTATCCCCGCCTGGAGGGATGGACGGTAGAAGGCAACAAAAAGCTGAAGAAAAAGGATATCGATAAGGAAATCGGCTTTTTTAAAGGGATGGTACTGACCCCCTTTTCCCAGTATAAAGCCATACACTCCCTGGTAGATAAGTTAAAGGATGAAGGCTACCTGCTGGCGAAGGTTGACATCTATACCGAGCGTGCTGCAAATAATCGCGTGCAGGCCACCGTGGTGGTGCGGGAAGGCAAAAAGGTGCAGGTGAAGCGTATTCGCGTTTTCGGCCTGGATGCGCTGACTGAAAAAGAAGTGAAGAAATCGTTTAAAAAGATCAAAGAAGACCGCTGGTGGCGGGGGGCCGATTATAACCGGGAAAAATATGAAGAAGACCTGGAAAACCTGGTGAAATTCTGCCGCAAAAGAGGTTTCCGCGACGCCGAAGTGGAAAGGGATTCTATTTATTACAGCGAAGATAAGCGAGACCTGTTCATCGACGTTTACGTCAACGAAGGAAACCAGTACTATTTCGGGAAAATATCTTTCGAGGGCAACACGGTGTTCCCCTCCGAAGTGCTGGAGCGGCAACTGCTATTCAAAGAAGGTGACATTTACAACCAGGAGAATTTCGAGAAAAGCATCCGGGAGAATATCCAAAATCTTTATTACAACGAGGGGTATCTTTTCGCCAACGTTTTGCCGCAGGAAATTCCGATCAACCAGAATACCGTGGACATCAAGCTGCGGATCAACGAGGGGCACGTGGTGCGGATCAAGGAGATTCTCATCACCGGCAATTCCAAAACCAATGAAAAAGTGGTGCGGCGGGAGTTCAAAATATACCCCGGCGACATTTTCAATCGCTCCAGGCTGGAACGCAGCGTGCGCGACGTGTGGATTCTGAACTACTTTGGCAACGTGGTGCCGGACGTGAAGCTCCTTCCTAACGACGACAAGCACGTCAACCTGGAAGTGAACGTGGAAGAGCGCTCCACCGATACCGCCAATATGAGCGCCGGTTACAGCCAGCGGGATGGGGTTATCGGCAGTATCGGGTTTGCGCTGAACAACTTCTCCTTGCGGCGGCCGCTTTCCGGCGGAGACGGGCAACGGCTGGGGTTTCAGTGGGATTTCGGAAGGTTTTACCGTAACCTCACTTTGAGTTTTACCGAACCCTGGGCTTTCGGCAGTGCCACCCTGTTAGGCTTCTCGGTGTTCGATACCCGCTTTAACGGCGCCTTCCGCCCCTGGGACGGCAAAGAGCGGGGCGCCAGCGTTCAGGTCGGGCGCCGTTTCCGCTGGCCGGATAACTACTTCCGGGGCGATTGGATTTTCCGGGTCGCTGAAAACGAAATTTTCAATATCCGTAATACCATTGGATTCAACCCTAACCTGTTTGCAACCAGTTCTACCCAGGTAAGCGTTACCCAGATCCTCCGGCGAGACAGCCGCAATCGCCCGGAATTCCCGACCCTGGGAACGGTTTTCAACCTCCGTACCAAACTCGCCGGCGGCCCCCTGGGCGGGGATGAAGATTTCATCAAAAATATATTTTCGATCGAATCCTACAGTCCGCTTCTATTAGGCCTTGTGCTTTACCTGGAAAGCATGTTCGGTTCCATCAACGGGTTGCACAGTAATTATTACATCAATCCCAACGAGTTGTTCTTCATGGGCGGTTCCGGCCTGGGATACTCGGAATCGCTGCGGGGTTACGACGAAGGGCGGGTTGGCCCTCCCCAGGGGGGACGTTCCATGGCCCGCTTCACTGCGGAGCTGCGCTTTCCCATTGCGCCCAATCCCACCATTTTCGGGCTTTTTTTCATGGAGACGGGAAACGCCTGGGAATCTTCTTCGGAATTCAACCTTTCGGAAATGCGCCGCTCCGCCGGGGTAGGCGCGCGGCTGTTTATGCCTTTGCTGGGGATCATCGGGGTGGATTTTGGTTACGGGTACGATTATTACGACCGCTTCGGGAACCGCAAAGGGCAGTGGAAAATCCACTTCAAATTCGGGCAATTTTAGGGACGCAACGGAATACGGAATACACAATACGGAATAGGCAATACGTATTATGTATTGCCTATTCCGTATTGTGTATTCCGTTCATGTTTGAGACGATCTGCAAATTTAACTGAATTTTTTTAGACCATCAACCCTCAGGAGGATACTGTGAAGTTAAGTAAAATGTATGTATGGATGCTGTTTCTGGGCATATTCTCGTTCGCCATGGTGAACCAGGGCTACGCGCAGATGAAAATTCGCTACATCGACTCCCAAAAAATCCTGGATAGCTATCCGGAATTTCAGGAAACCCAAAAGAAACTCGACGAGCTCCGAAAAACCTACGAAACTGAATTTACCAAAATGCAGCAGGATGCGCAGAAGCTTTACGAAGAAATTCAAAACCAGAGCCTGCTGTTGAGCCCCGAGAAGAAAGCGGAAAAGGAATCGGAGCTCCAGAACCTGGCCACCCAGTTGGAGCGCTACCAATACGAAAAATTGGGACCCCAGGGAGAGTTGTATCGCAAGAATAAAGAATTAACCGATCCGATTGTCAGTAAAATCAACCAGGTCATTCGCAAAATCGGGGAACAGGAAGGTTACGATTATATTCTGGACGCGGTGGGAGGCGTGGTGCTCTATGCCAAACCCGAGTTTGACATTACCGATAAAGTATTGGAAGAGCTGGGCAAGACCCAGTAAGCGTTCACCGGAAATGTTTTAGTGTTCGGGTGCTCAGGTAACTTAACCCAAGTTGCGTATGTCGTCCCCCACTTTCCAATATTTTTTGTGGCAGAATGATTGATTGGCAGAATAATTTTTGAATCATTCTGCCGGACAATTATTCTGCCAATAAAGTTGAGGACTACTATATGAACTTGGGTTAAGCAACCCTACACCGAACGCCTGCGCACTTAATTCGACTTTAAGACTTTAAAATAAAACAGAGTATTTACATTCTAAATAACGCCGACGAGCTTGCCCCGCCAGGCGGGACGTTAAACTCCATAGCCCCGGGTTCCCCGCCTGTCGCGGAACCCCGGGTATTGATCAACACAAATTCCCTGAACCCTGCCATGAAGTGATCCCTTTGGGAAAGGGATTTTACAAAGGGGTCTGTAAAACCCCTTCGGGGCTTCCAATGATTTGAGTTTATCGTTTTCTGTGTTCTGTAACCACTTCGTGGTAAAGTCTTAAAGTAGAATTAAATACCGGAACACTAAAACACCTGAACACTTAACACTCGAACTCGGAACCGAGAAAAGCGTCCGAGCAGTCCTGTATTTATCAAAACCTGGAGAAAATTATGCCGGTTTTTACCCTGGCGGAAATTGCCGAACATATCGGCGGGGAATTGCAGGGCGATCCGAACGTAAAAATCACTAACGTGGCCGAAATCGACAAGGCGAAAGCCGGGGAGATCACCTTTCTGGCAAATCCCCGCTACCGGGAATATTTAGCGAATACCGGGGCTTCTGCGGTCATCATCGACGCCAAAGCGGGGGTTACTCCCGCGATTCCTTATATTCAGGCTATCGACGCTTATTACGGTTTTCTGAAAGCGTTTCTCCTGTTCAACGCTCCCAAAAAGATGCTGGAACCGGGGGTTCACCCCAGCGCGGTGGTTCACCCCGGCGCCCGGGTCGGCAGGGATAGCGCCATCGGGGCAAATGTTTACTTAGGGGCGAACGTGCAGGTTGGCGAGCGCTGCCAAATTTTCCCGAATTGCGTGATACTGGACGACAGCAGCCTGGGCGATGATTGCATCCTCTACCCCTCGGTGGGCATCCGGGAAAATTGCCGCATCGGTAGCCGGGTGATCATTCACAACGGCGCGGTGATCGGCAGCGACGGATTCGGATTTGCCCCCTACCAGGGGAAATTTCACAAAATTCCCCAGGTCGGGCGGGTGGTCATCGAAGATGACGTGGAAATCGGCGCGAATGCCACCATCGACCGCGCCACCTTAGGTGAGACGGTGGTGAAGGCCGGGGCAAAGTTGGACAACCTGGTGCACCTGGCCCATAACGTTACCGTGGGGGAAAATACCGTGATTGCGGCGCAAACCGGCATTTCCGGGAGCACCAAAATCGGGCGGAACGTGATGATTGGCGGACAGGTAGGCACGGTGGGACACATTGCCATCGGCGACCGGGTGCAGATCGGGGCAAAATCCGGGGTCCGAAAAAGTGTGGGGGATGACGAAATCATTTTCGGGTCTCCGGCCCGCCCGATCATGAAAACCAAACGCATCGAGGCGGCGCTGAACAGCCTCCCGGAATTGCTGAAGCGGGTAAAGAAGCTGGAAGAGGCGCTGGGGAAATGAAAAGTGAAAAGTGAAATCGGTTCTTGGCGCTTGAAAACTGGTTCTTCAGAGTTATGAATATGCGTAGGGGATAAAAATATATGTCCAAAAAGCAACGGACCATCAAAACAACGGCCTCGTTTGCGGGTATCGCGCTGCATACCGGGGAGCGTTCGACCATCACTTTCAAACCGGCCCCGGAAAATTACGGAATCGTCTTCAGCCGCTCGGATTTGGAGAACCCCGTGGAAGTGCCGGCGCTGGTGGATTACGTGGTTCAGGATAATTCCATCGACAGCCTGCGCGGCACCAACCTGCAAAAAGACGGCTGCCGGATTTATACCGTGGAGCACGTTCTGTCTGCGGTGGCGGGGATGGAAATCGACAACCTCTTGATCGAGCTGAGCGCCGCGGAGCCGCCGGTGGGCGACGGCAGCGCCATGCCCTATGTGAACGTGCTCCTGGAAGCGGGCGTTATGGAGCAGGAAGCGCCGAAAAATTACCTGGTGGTCTCGGAAACCCTCCATTTTCATAATGAAAAGCGCGGAATTGACATGGTGGCGCTGCCTTTGGATGACTTCCGCATTACCGTGATGATCGATTACCAGAATCCCGCCCTGGGCAGCCAGCACTCCGGATTGTTCTCCCTGGAGAAGGAATTTGTGACCGAATTCGCCCCCGCACGCACCTTTTGCTTCCTCCATGAAGTCGAAATGCTGATCGAGCAGGGATTGATCAAGGGCGGCAACCTGAATAACGCGGTGGTGATTTGCGATAAAGAACTGGAAGAGATCAACCAGGACAGTATTCGCGATGCCTTGAAGATCGATGGCAACGTGTTTGTCGGCTCCAACGGCATTCTGAATAACCGGGCGTTGCGCTTCCGCAACGAGCCCGCCCGCCACAAGGTGCTGGATATGTTAGGCGACCTGTACCTGGTGGGAGCGCCGATCAAAGGCCAGATTCTGGCCGCCCGCCCCGGGCATCAAAGCAATATCGAATTTGCCCGCCGCCTGCGGGAATATTACAAAAGCCAGCAGTTGACCCGCAAATACCAGGACGTTCCCCGCAAAGGAGTGGTGTTCGATTTTGACGCCATCCAGCGGATTTTGCCCCACCGCTACCCCTTCCTGTTAGTGGACCGGATCGTGGAATTCGACATGGGCAAACGGATCGTGGGCATCAAAAACGTCACCGGCAACGAGGAATTTTTCCAGGGGCATTTTCCCGGCCACCCGATCATGCCGGGGGTGCTCATCATCGAAGGGATGGCGCAAACCGGGGGCATCCTGCTGCTGAACGGGGAAGAAAATCCCGACCACAAACTGGTCTATTTCATGGGAATGGACGGGGTGCGCTTCCGCAAACCGGTGCTTCCCGGGGCGCAACTGGTTTACGAACTGGAGATGCTGCGCCAGCGCGCCACTTCCTGCAAAATGTATGGAAAGGCTTTTGTGGATGGAGAATTGGTGGCGGAAGCGGAGATGCTGGCCGCCATTATAGATCGTTGAGGCGCAAAGCGCAGAGCGTTGCCGACTCATCTTATCCTATGCGCTATGCGCCATGCTCTCTGCGCTATGCGCCAAACTTAAAACTCAAAACCCGAAACTCCCATGGCAACCATTCACCCTACGGCAATCGTTCATCCCGGCGCGGAGTTGGGCGCAGACGTGGAAGTCGGCCCTTTTAGCATCATCCAGGACGATGCGATCATCGGCGACGGGTGCAAAATCCAATCCCACGTATTCATTGATTCCGGGGTGCGGCTGGGCAAGAACATTCACATCTCTCCCGGGGCGGTGTTAGGCACCGCTCCCCAGGATTTGAAGTACAAGGATGAAAAAACCTACCTGGAGATCGGCGACGGCACTACCATCCGGGAATACGCGACCCTCAACCGCGGCACCGTGCACTCCTACAAAACCGTGGTGGGCCAAAACTGTTTGCTCATGTCCTACTCCCACGTCGCCCATGACTGCGTGATTGGGAATAATGTCATCATTGCCAACGCGGTAAACATGGCCGGCCACGTGACCATCGAAGATTATGTCGGCGTGGGAGGCCTCAGCGCCATTCATCAATTTGTCCATATCGGCCAGCACGCGTTCATCGGGGGAATCAGCAAGATATCCAAGGACGTGCCGCCATTTGTATTGGCGATGGGCGAGCCCTTGCAATACGGGGGCATCAATCACGTCGGGCTGTCGCGCAAGGGATTCGGCGCGGACGTGCTGCTGGAAATCAAACGCGCCTACCGCTTTATCTATCGCAGTAATTTGACCCGGAAAGAAGCGGTGGAGAAAATCCGGCAAGAGTTGAAACCCCTGCCCGAATTGGAGGCCATCATCGATTTCATTGAAAAAAGCGAGCGGGGATTGATCAAAGGATAAATGAGCGCAGGGCTGCAATACCCATCAGCATCCAAAAAACGAGTTGGCCGGAGTCGAGACGGTCGAATCTTTATGAAGTCAATGCCATATATCAGTTTGATTTTTCTCTGCCTCTTCTTTCCCGTGAACGTCCTTTTGCATGCCCAGGAAATCGATTTAGACCGGCTCATTAACGATTCTACCTCTGCCGGCGTCAACAACCTGAATGCTTCTATCAACAGCGTACTGAACAGCTCCGCGATCCAGAGCATTCAAACCCTGGGAGCGATGCGGGTCAATTTGGCTTTCACTTCCGCCTGGGCGGTAGTGAATCAAGAACAGCGAACCGGGTCGCTGGCCAACACCGGTAATTTCAAGATACCTTTTTTCCAAATGGAGATAGGCCTGCCCTACCGGTTGCACGTGCTGGGCCGGGCGATGGCGTTCAAATTCGGGCAGCCGAATGCGGAGAACGCTTTGTTATGGGGCGTGGGAATGCGTTACACCATGATCGAGGAAGCCTCCTCGCTGCGGGTCGGTTTCCTGGTGTTGTACCAGGAATTAGAGCAACTGACGGACTTTGATATTCGGATGCTCTTGATCCAAACCTATCTCGGTTATTTTTTGCCCCGGGTGGATTTTTATATCGCCCCCAGCGCGTCTCGCAGTGTCTTCAATACCCATTTGGACGGGCAACCCGCCAACAACCCGGGTTCCCTGATCGAAGCATTTCTCAGGCTGAACGGGGGAGTGCACGTTTACGCAACGAAACGTCTGGCGCTGACCGGGAATATCGTATTCGGAGAGTATTTGGCGCTGGGAATCGGGGGAAGCATTACCCTATTTTAAAGGGCAGAATTTTGGTGTTTTTAATTGGCAATTGCTAATTGCTAATTGGTTTTATCCGAGGTGCAGAAACAACCCAGGGGGATAGATTCCCACTATGCACCGCTAAAACCGGTACAGATTAAAAAATCTGTCGGTTGCGGGGTTAAATTCTTTTAAATTAGAGAAAAAAACAACCGATGGTTGGGTTAGTAGAAACGTTGTCAAATTGAACAGCAAGAAAGGCTTTGGGAATGTTGATATACATCTTCGCTATTGTGGTGGTGCTGGGCGTTTTGATCTTCGTGCATGAATTGGGGCACTTCATCGCCGCGAAGATATTCGGGGTGCGGGTGGAACGATTCTCCATCGGGTTTCCGCCGCGCTTGTTCGGCAAACAGATCGGGGATACGGATTATTGCGTCTCCGCCATCCCCCTGGGCGGGTATGTGAAACTGAGCGGAATGATCGACGAGAGCCTGGATACCAGCACCCTTACCGGCGCGCCTCACGAATTCATGTCCAAACCCCTGTACCAGAAGGTGATCATCATTACCGCCGGGGTGATCATGAATTTCTTCCTGGCCGTGGGCATCTTCGGGATGATGACCTGGCTCCAGGGTGAATCGATCTACCCCACCACCACTATTGGATATTTGGAACCGGGCGGGATCGCCGATAGCCTGGGATTCCAAAAGTACGACAAAATTTTGCAAGTCAATGATAAACCGGTGCAGCATTGGCAGGAAGTCAGCCAGGCTTTCTTGAATAATTTCGGTAAGGATACCCGCTACCTGATCGAACGCGAGGGCCGCACCCTGACCCTGGCCATGAACTGGGATCATTTGAAATTGAAAGACGTTCAGCGCTTAGGAGTGGGACCGTTCATCCCTGCGGAAATCGGGCAATTGGTTCCCGGTTACCCGGCCAGCGAATCCCAACTGCAAGTCGGCGACCGCATCATCTCCATCAACGATAGCGCGGTAGCAGATTGGTACCAGATGACCGAAATCATCCATGCCCGCCCGGGAGCGCCCCTGGCGTTGGCCATTCTCCGCGCCTCCGACACTTTGCAAGTAAGCGTTACCACCCGTACGGAAAAGGTAGTAACCGCGAAAGGCGAGGAGCAGGAAATCGGGATGATCGGGATCGGGCGCCCGGTTCACCACCTCCAAATCAACTTCTTCCCGGCCATGGCCCGGGGCTTCCAGCAAACCATCTTCTGGGCGCAAACCAATATCAACGGGTTCGTGCGGGTTCTTTCCGGAAAAGATTCTGCCCGGGAGACCCTGGCCGGCCCCATCGCTATTGCCAAATTAGCCGGGGATACCGCCCGGCAAAGCTTTGTGGAGCTGTTCCGCCTCATCGCCATTTTAAGCGTGGTGCTGGCGATGATCAACATCCTGCCCATTCCGGCGCTGGACGGGGGGCATTTAATGATCATCCTGATCGAAGGCTTCCGCAAAAAGCCGCTCTCCGTCAAAACCAAAATGATGGTGCAGCAAATCGGGATGTTCTTTTTGTTGATTTTGATGGTTTTCGTGTTCTATAACGACATCGCCCGGCTGCTGGGACTGTTTAATTGATCAACCGGCGCGAACGCGGCGATGAATAAGACGAACGATTTCATCAAAGTTTCCCCGGCATCGATCCACTACCTCTCGCTCTCTCCCAACGGAAATATTTCCGGGATTACCAGCCTGGCGGGGAAGCCCCCGGCGCCCGCGCCGGCTCCCCTTTCCTACCCCGGCTTGATTGATGATGAGGCGCGGCGCTGGCTGGCGCAGGAAAATATCCCGGTTTCCCGATTGGCGCTCGCCCGCCAGGTACACGGCGCGGCGGTTCGCCGAGTAACCAGGGCCGGAATATATCCCGATAGCGACGGTTTTTTCACCGATCTGCCGCAACTGTCTCTGACTATCCGCACCGCGGACTGCGCCGCCGTGCTGGTCTCTTTCCCGCAGGTTCCGGCGATCGGGATCGCCCACGCCGGCTGGCGCGGGGCGCGGGAGAACATCGTGGGGCGGTTGTTAGAAGAGATGTTCGCGCACTGGCCGGTCGATCCCGCTTCCGTGCAAGTGGCGCTGTCGCCGCACATTAAAGCGTGCTGCTACCGGGTGGGGACGGAATTTAGCGGTTTCTTTCCTCCGGAGGTTCTCTACCGGCGCGGCGAGGCGCTGTATTTCGACCTGGAAAAAACCCTCCTGAGCCAGTTGGCGCAGCAGCGAATTCCCGCAAAAAACATAGCCGTTGCCCCCTTCTGCACCGTCTGCGCTCCCATCCCGCTCTATTCCTACCGCCGGGATAAAACCCCCCAGCGGTTGTTCAACCTCATCACCATTGAAAAGGCGCAGAGCGCATAGGGCATGGCGCATGGAGCAGAGAGCATCGGGTATAGTACAAAGCGCCGCGCCACACCCTATACTCTATGTCCTATGCGCCATGCGCTATGCCCTATGCGCCCCAGCGCTTCCAAAAACTTTTCCACGTCATCCCGGGTATTGTAACCCTGCACGGAGATGCGCGCCAGGGATTGGCCGTGATGCTCGAATACCGGTATTTCCACCCGGAACTCTTCATACAGGCGTTTCTGGAGCGCCGCGCCGTCGCAGGGGGGCAGCGGAAAGGCAACCATTTGATAAAACCATCCCGGCGTTCCGGCATCGGGAGGCGGGGCCAGCGGCGGCAGGCCGGTAATCCGGGGAACTTGCCGGTAGGCCAGCAGCGCCAGATCGTGGCAGCGGCGCTGCACTTCCGGCCAGTTGTGCTCCCGGCGAAAACGGATCGCGGCGGGCACGCTCAGGTAGGCGGCGACGTCGCGGGAGCCCTGGAATTCATGCTCCTGAATGAAGCGGCTGCTGCCGGGCAGGGATTTATCCCCCCAGCTCACCACCAACGGATCGATCATTTCCTGGAATTCCGGGCGAACGTAGAGGAAGGCCGCCCCTTTGGGCGACATCAGCCATTTGTGGCAGTTCCCGGCGTAGAAATCCGCTCCCAGCGCTTCCAAATCCACCTCTACCTGCCCCGGCCCGTGCGCCCCGTCGATGACGGTGAGCATGCCTTCCGCCCGGGCGCGCCGTGCGATCTCTTCAACCGGGAAAATCAGCGCGGTTGGAGAGGTGATATGGCTGAGGAAGAGCACCCGGGTGCGCCGGGTTACTCCTTTCCAGAGCGTTTCAATGAATTGCCCCGGGGATTCTACCGGCAGCGGAATTGTCTGGCGAATATAACGGCATCCGCGCCGGCGGCAGATGAATTCCCACATGCGGTGCATGGCCCCGTATTCCTGGTCGTTGGAGAGGATTTCGTCTCCCGGTTGCAGGCGCAGGGAGCGGGCGACCATGTTCAGCCCGGTGGTGGCGTTGGGCGCGAAGACCAGGTTCTCGCTGCCGGTGTTCAGGAAGGCGGCCAGCTCCCCGCGGGCCTCCTTCATCAACCCGGCGAAGCGCCGGCCCAGGAATTCCAAGGGCTGGCGCTCCAGTTCCAACTGCCAGCGCTGGTATTCTTCGAACACCGGGCGGGGGCAGGCCCCAAAGGAGCCGTGGTTCAGGTAGATCACTTCCGGGCGGAGCAGGAACAGGTTGCGCAGGTGGGACATGGTTTCCTCTGTGGGTTAAAAAAACTTTGCGGAGAAAAAACATCCTGTTGCCTTTAGTTGAGATTTATTCTATAATAACGGCTGTTAATCCAACGTTCAAAATGGACCGCAGGATTTAAGTTTATGAAGCGCTCAGAAACGGCAACGATAAAAGAGAAAATGATCCGAATCATCCGGGAGCAGCCGGAAGATAGCACTTTTGAAGAGATTCTTCGGGAGTTAGCCTTTGCTCAAATGGTGGAACGCGGGCTTAGCGATTCCGATCATAACCGAACGATCGGCAACCGGGAAATGAAGCGGAGAATTCGTTCTTGGCAAAAATCCGTTGGACAGCCGAAGCCGAGCAATGGTTGAGGGGTATTTACGAATATATTGCAGAAGATAATCCCGACGCAGCCCTTCGTACCATCGAGGCGATTTATGAAAAGGTTCAACTTCTCCTGGATTTCCCCGAAATGGGATACCGTTATCATCAACGGCCCGACCGGAATATCCGGATCCTGCTTTACGGGCACTATCGAATTGCATACCTGATCAAGCCTGCCAAAGACATTGATATTTTGGGCGTTTTTCATGGCGCTCTCGATATAGAACAATATCTAACCTTGTAACCGATTCCGGCAAAGAGGGTTCTTCATCCAACTTTGTTTCCCCGACCTATTCCTCCCCGGTTTCATATTGATGCGCCTTATACCTCAGAACTCATTGATCAGCCGAAAATGCAGCTTCCCTTCCCGGAAGGGCGCTCCTTTTTCCAACCCGTAATCTAATTGAAAAATTCCCAGCGGGCCTTCAAAGCGCAGTCCCAATCCGTAACTGTTCAGCCATTGATTGATTTTATCGGGATAGTCGCGCATAAAATAGGCGTTGTCGCTGAACACGAAAAACCTCGCCCGCGGGGCCAGGATGAAGCGATACTCGGTATTCGCCCAGACCACCCGCTTGGCGAAAAATTGCGCCTCTCGGAACCCCCGCACCGTGGTCGCTCCTCCAAACCACACCTGGTCGGGCGGGCGGAGCACCTCGCCGCGGCTCTCCACCAGCTCCGCGTGAAAGCGGTTGGCGAGCAGTTGCCGTTTGAAGGTGGGAATGAAGAGGTCAAAAGTAGCCCGGGCGCGCTGCTGGGTGAGGGATTTTTTCAGGCTGTCCTCGCTGAGAAGGTAATCCGGCCCTTTATTTTTCTGGCGGTTCAGGCTGAAGGCGACCAGCAGTTCCAACCCCTTGTGGGGATTCTGGAGATCGTCGCGCAGATCCCAGCGGATGCCGGTTTCGGTAACCAGGCTCTCGGTTTGGGGCAGCCGGAGCTGGCGGCTGGCCAGGGAATCGGGAGCCACGTTGCGGCTGGCCGCGCTCACGAAGGCGCTCAGCGCCTCGTTGATCGGAAACTCGAAATTGGCCTGGTATTTCCATTCGATATAAGTAGTATCGCGCACCAGGCGATTCATTCCCACCTGGGTATGGAAGGGCAGCCCAAAGAGAAAGGGTTCCCGGTAGGCCAGCCGGAACTCATCGGAGAGGCGGTCTTGCTTCTGCCAGAACACTTGCAGCTTGCGGCCGCCGCCAAGGAGGTTGCGCACCCCGATGTTGATCAGGCCGGTGAAATAGCCCTTAGCCTCGGCCTGGTTGGCCGGGGGGGGAATATAACCGATGATCCCGTCGAACGTAACCGAGGGCGTCTCCTCGAATTCGATATTCAAGAAATACTGGCTCTCCTTATCCTTTGCCAGAACCGGCTCCTGCACCTGCTTGACAAATTCCTGCCGGCGCAAGGTCTGCACGTAGCGGGAAACCCGCCGTTCCTCGTAACGCTGGCCGGGCGCGAAGCGCAGCAGCCTTTGCAAATAAGGAGTCAGGTTAGTCTTCTGCCGGGGGAAACGCAAATATGCCACCTGCACGGAGTCCCCCGGCAGGACCTCCAGGCTTAAATCCAGCAGCCACTCCGAATGCCTGGTAGATTCCGTATTCGCCGGGGACTCCGAGAACTCGAATTCCCCGGTGCGCACCCGCGCCAGGGGATACCCGGAATTTTCCAGAATGCCCAGGATTTCCTCGAACAGGTAATTTGCCAGCACTTCAGTATAATAGCGCCCCCGGTATTCTTCACAGCGCTCGGAAATTTTGCGCCGCATTGCCGGGGAGAGGGAGTCGGCATTCTGCAAGTTGACGGTATTGAGCCGCAGGCGCTTGCCAATCGCCACGCCTAAGTACAGAAACGCCGCGCTGCGGGTGGAATCCACCCGGATCGAGTTGGAATCGACTTCGGCGAAAAAGTACCCGGATTTTTTCAGGTCTTCCAGAAGCCGGGTTTTGATCTCGGCAGGCAGTTGGGGGGTATAGAGCCGGTCCTGGTATTGATTCCGGTAAGTTTTGGCGGAGAGGGTGGTTTTGGCGTCGAAC
>WYBG01000297.1 GCA_011526015.1 Deltaproteobacteria bacterium
AAAAAATCTTTCAGGGAACGCATTAGATAACTCCTCTAACATTATTCAAAAAAATTCAATTGCTTACGCATAGATGGAATATAAAAATTAATTCGACCAAAAAGTAAGTTATAATAAGACACCAGGAAATTTACCAGGATAAAGATAAACCCGTGCCTAAGGCAGCCTGAAAATCGCAAAACTAATGGCTTGTAGAAAAATCGTTAATGGGATAAATTTCCCTGGTTGTGATACCTCCGCTCCGGTAAGATTCAAGCTTCAACATCTTGATCTCGCAATATAGAACCTGGCAGAGTTTTTAGCAACGACCACGGATAAATTGTTTGCCTGCAAGGGAACGAGCGGCAATTTCCAGCCTCCGGGAATTAACTCATTTGCTGTCTTATCACGTAGTCTTTGACAATTCGTACAAAGGAAGCGGAGCTTTGTGCGATACACAGCTCTGCTTCCCGTTCTTTGCAATAATTGTCAAAGACCATATGATAAGACAGGGCTCGCCTAAATAAAAAGGGGAATCCCGTTTTTCGAGATTCCCCTTTTTTACCGTCGGAGCGACTGGATTCGAACCAGCGACCCCTACCACCCCAAGGTAGTGCGCTATCCAGGCTGCGCCACGCTCCGAACCAAAACGCTGCAAATTTATAGCCCCGGAGAGGAGAAATCAAGCTCTTTGTTAGAGTGGGGAGGGGAGCCGGAGTGCAATCCTGCGCAACCACCCCTGATTTACTCGCTGGACGCTTCGTAAATCTGTCCCTTCCTTACCAAAGGAGGGGAATTTTGGCACTTTACTCTGCAAATTTTGCTAAGGGTTAATCCTAGCGCGAATGCGGGAATCCATAGCGCCATGAATATCTGGATTTCTGCCAACTGCCTACCGATCCTCACTCCCCGATCATTTCCAGAATCTCCTGAACCTCCAGCTTGATCTCCGCCAGGGTGCGCTTCAGGCCCACGGTTTCGTTTTCCGCTAACTGAAAACGGTGGGTTCTTAAACGCGCGCGGATCTCATCCGGGGCAAGTTTCTTCTCTTCTAACAACTCCTTGATCAGAAAAATCAGGTTCAGATCTTTTTCGGTGTAATGGCGATTGCCGGCGCGGTTGCGCAGCGGCTTTAGCTCCGGGAACTCCTTTTCCCAGCGTTTGAGCAGCGATTCCGTCAGGCCGGTCATGCCCAGCACCTGGCCGAGGGAGTAATAGAGCTTCTTTTGTGGTTTCCGGATAATCATATGCCAATGAATATCGGCATTCAAACCTTAATTTTCAAGGAATAATTCCGCTTTGAAGAGCCTTTGATAAAACGGGGTCAACGCGGCCGGCCAGCCCCAAAGAGATAATTTTAATAATTCAATGCGGGGAAGCGCCGGCCAGCGCAGCTTGTGGGCCAGGGCGCGGTTTCCTTCGAATTGATACACCGGGATGCGCTGCAACGCCAGCAGGTCGTCCTTGCCGCCCGCACCGCGAATTCCCTTACAGCCGAAGGCAAATCCGGCTTCCCCAACCGCCTCGCGCACTCGCGCCGAATGGAGGCCGAAGGGGTAGGCAAACGTTGTTAAAGACCCGCTGCACAAGGGTTCCAGGATACGCCGCGATTCTTCAATTTCCCGCCGCAGCGCTGGATGTTTTAAGCGGGTGAGGGCGCGGTGGGTTACGCTGTGGGCGCCGATCTCCCAACCCGCGGCTTCTAATTCCCGAAGCTGACCTTCGTTCAGGTGGCGGAAGCGGATTCCCCCTAAGTTGGCGTCCCAATCATTCCACCTGCCGATGAACCCGGCGATCACGAAAATAACTCCTTTCATGCCAAATTCCCGGAACAGGGGATAAGCGTTGTGGTAGA
Organism: Deltaproteobacteria bacterium; assembly: GCA_011526015.1. Lineage (GTDB taxonomy): Bacteria > Calditrichota > Calditrichia > RBG-13-44-9 > J075 > JABWBP01. The sequence goes on from WYBG01000297.1 coordinate 1,835, forward strand.
TCGACTCATAGGCGTCGTCGAAAGTGAGAATCAGCGGTTTTGGGGGCAGAGGAGAGGCCGCCAGCACCTCCCGGAAGGTAATGGTTTGAAAACCCGTTTGGCGAATGAGGCTGAGCTGTTGGCGGAATTTTTCCGGGGATACCACGTTGATCCCCACCTCCCGGCGGTTTTCGATCTTATGGTAGGCCAAAATCGGGGTGCGGCGCAGGATTTCGCGGATCTCCCCGGGTTCGCGGATACTATTCACCGTCTTCCTTGAATTGGTAGAAAGGGAGGTTAAGCTCCCGGGCTAATTTTTCATTGGTCAATCGACCTTCGTAAATTGCCAGCCCGCTCAGGAACTCCAGGTCGGCCTTTAGCGTCTCCGCAAAGCCATTCTCGGCGCATTTGATCATATAGGGAAGCAGAACGTTGCTCAGCGCCTCGGAGGCGGAGGCCGGCACCACTCCCGCCATGCCGGGAACGCAATAATGAATGATCCCATTGACCACATAGATAGGGTTTTCGTGGGTGGTGGGTTTGCTGGTTTCCACGCTGCCGCCGCGCTCGATGTCCAGGTCCACCACTACCGCCCCTTCCGGAAGCCAGCTCACCGCTTCTTTGGAGACCACCACGGGGGATATTTCATCTTCTTTTTGAACCGCGCTGATCAGCAGGTCGGTGGTGGGAAAAATTTTTTTCAAATTCTGTTCGTGGCTGATCAGGGTATCCACGTTGGGGGGAAGCATGGATTTGGCGTTCTGCAAATCCTGGGAATCGGAGTCCAACAAATAAACGTCGGCCCCGCTGTTGGCGGCATAGCGGGCGGCGTAGATTCCGGCGACGCTGGCGCCCATAACCACGACCTTTGCCGGAGAAACCCCGGGCGCGTTGCCGATCAAAATTCCCCGGCCGCCTTTGTGGGTCTGGAGGTAGTAAGCGCCCTGCTGCACCGCCAACTGCCCCACGATCTGGCGGTCCAGCCCCAGGAGCGGGCGGCTGCCCTCCTCATCGGTCACCATTTCGTAAGCAAAGCAGGTGCAGCATTCATTCACCATGGCGTGGGCAAGGTCGGGATTGTTGAAAAAATGGAAATAGGCAAAAATGGTATGGTCGGCGCGGATCAATTCATATTCCACCGGGCGGGGTTCGCGTACTTTTAAAATGAATTTTGCCTGGGCGTACAGTTTGTCCGGCGACGGCACAATGGCCGCGCCGGCCTGTTCGTACGCCTCGTTGCCGTAATGGCTTATTTCCCCGGCTTTGGATTCCACCAGCACCTGGTGCCCTCTTCTGGTCAACTCTTTCACCAGGAAGGGGGCCGCGCCAACCCGGTTTTCGTGGGTCAAAATTTCCACGGGGATACCGAAGATCATAAATGTCTTCCTAAATTCGTAAGTTGCCGAACGTAATGCGTAAAACGTAACACGTAATTTTACGCAATACGCATTACGCATTACTTATTCCGTATTGCGTGTTTCGTATTGCGTCTTCCGTGCGAAATTACAAAAAATTCCGATAAAAATAAGGATTTTTAATTTTTTGGAAGGAAGATCACCCGCAGGAAACGATTTTCATCTAAAAGCTCTTGCGCGGTCTCCCAGAGCGATTCCGGGGTAACCCGCTCGATGTCTTCGACGACGGCGTCGATACTTTGAAAATTACCCAGGTAAATTTCCATCATGGCGAGGCGATTCATCCGCGCCGCGGTGCTTTCCAGACCCAGTACCAGGTTTCCTTTAAGCTGGGATTGGGCTTCCCCTAATTCCCGGGCAGAGACCGGTTTCTTGCGCAACTGCTGGAATTCCCGTTCCACCAATTTGAGCGCTTTGTCCAGGTTGCGTTTATCGGTGCCCAAGTAAACTCCTAAGATGCCTTCATCGATGTAAAAATCGAAGAAGGAATAAATTCCGTAGGCAATTCCGTGGCGTTCGCGGATATTCTGAAACAGGCGGGAGCTCATTCCCCCGCCCAATATGGTGTTGAGCACCAACAAGTTGAACTTGCGCGGGTGGGCAAACGGGTAAGCGCTGACGCCCATGCAGAGGTGCACCTGGTGAATCGGGCGCTCTACCCGGAACTCTCCGCCGTGAAAAACCGGGGGCCTGGGAGAGGGGATAGTTCCGTTCGTTTCCGGGAAGCGAAAATATTTTCCGGCCAGATCGATCAGCTGCTGGTGGTTCACGTTCCCGGCTGCGGCAATGATAATCTCCCCGGCGCAGTAGTGGGTATGATAAAACTCCAGCATACCCTCCCGGTTCAGGGCGGCCACGGTTTCCGGCGTTCCCAGGATGGGATAGCCCAGGCCGTGGTCGGGGAACAGTTTTTCTACGAAAAAATCGTGTACCATTTCGTCGGGAGTGTCTTCCAGGGATTGGATTTCGTCTAAAATGACCCGGCGCTCTTTCTCAAATTCTTTCTCCGGAAAGGTGGAGTTGAGCAGAATATCCGCCAACACTTCCACCGCCGGGGGTAAGTGCTCATCCAGGATTTCCACGTGATAGCAGGTTTGCTCCTTGCTGGTAAAGGCGTTCATCTGCCCGCCCAGCGATTCGATGCTGCGCACGATCTGCCGGGGAGAGCGCCGCCGGGTGCCCTTGAACATCATGTGCTCCAGGAAATGGGCTACCCCGTTATGATTTTTCGGCTCGAAGCGGGTGCCGGTCTTTATCCACACTCCTAAGGAAATAGAGCGCACCGCGGGCATGTATTCGGAAATGACGGTCAATCCGTTGGAAAAGAGGGTTTTTTTGTACTCCTGGTAGATCATAGTGCTGGCTGATTCCTTGTTCGTAAAACTTTACGCATTACGTATTACGTATCTGGGAGTCAATATTACAGATTTTCAATCACGATTGCATCAATTTTATCAGCAATTTCAAAACCGAAAACCCGGGCATAGAAGTAATATTCCGCTTCTAAGGCCCGCCGTACGTTTTCGCTGCGGCGAAAGCCGTGTCCTTCTCCCTCGAAAGCAAGGTAAGCGACGGGGATTTTTTTATTCCGTAATGCTTGCACCATTTTCTCCGACTGGTCTGGCGGCACTACTTTATCATCCATCCCCTGGAAAAAAATGGCCGGGCTGGCCAGCCGGTCGATGAAATGGATGGGCGAGCGCTGCGCATAAATCTCCCGCTTCTCCGGGTAGGGCGCGATCAGGCGGTCGGTGTAACGGGATTCGAACTTGTGCGTGTCGCGCGCCAATGCTTCCAGGTCGCTGATGCCGTAGTAGCTGGCCCCGGCTTTGAACATGTTATAAAAGGTAAGCGCGGCCAAAACCGTAAATCCCCCGGCGCTGCCCCCGGTAATGGCCAGCCGCTTTGAATCCACCAGGTTTTTTTCAGCCAGGTATTGTGCGCCGTAAACGCAATCTTCCACGTCGGCAATACCCCATTTCCCGTTCAGCAATTCCCGGTAGGCCCGCCCGTAGCCGGTGCTGCCGCGGTAATTCACGTTCAGCACCGCGAATCCCCGGCTGGTCCAGTACTGGATTTTCATCTTCAACCCCGTGTCCGCCGCGGCGGTGGGGCCGCCGTGGATCATCACGAGCAGCGGCGGGCGCTCGCTTTCCGGCGCGCGATAATCTTTATTGTGAGGTTGATAAAAAAATGCCCGCACCGGTGAGCCATCGGCGGCGGGATAACGAATACTTTGGGGAAGGGAAATATACCCCGCATCAATTTCTACCGGATTTGATTTGCGCAGCACTTGAAAATTCCCGCTGCCCAAATCGAATTCCACCAGCGAGGAGACTTGCACGGGAGAAGCAGCCTCGAAGACCGCTCTTTTACTGTTCGCTCTCACCCGGGTAATGTAGGTGTATGGCGCTTCGAGTGTTCGCAGCTTTTTTGGGGGGAGGTCGATGCTTCCCAGATACCAGGCGCCCTCTTTCGTATAGGCGCAGATAATCCGCTCTGCCGAAGCAAACGCATAGGTTGACATTCCGAATACCCATTGCGGCAGGCCAAATTCCGCTTGCGGCATGGCCGCTTCCATTTCCAACGGCGGCTCCACCCGGCCATTTTGCAACCGGTAGAGATTCCACCAACCGCTGAGTGCCGAGCCTGCCGAAGTGTTGCGGTCGGAAACAAAATACAAAGTTCCTTGCGGCGACCACTCCGGCTGAAAAATCGATTCGGCGGGCCTTCCGGCAATGCAGCGGTGGTTTTTTAGCGCTCCGCCGGATTGAACCTCCGCCAGCCAGAGTTCTGTTCCGTCCCAGGGCATATTAGGATGGTTCCAGGTAAGCCAGGCCAACTGCGACCCGTCGGGGCTGAGGCGCGGGGAGGCGTAAAAATCATTGCCGGAAACCAATACCTCGGTTTTGCCGCTGCCGTTTAGCGGCAGGGCGGCGAGGGTGTTGACCGGTTCTTTACCCGGCTGAGAATGGTCTTCCCGCACCAGGATCAACCGGTTGCGGCGCTGTTCCATGATGAAATCGGCGTAGCGCATGCCGGCTTCATTTGTCATTGCTTCCGGGGGCTTGCCCGGGGCAAAGCGGTAGATTTGCTGATCGCCGAAATGGGAAAAATAGATTATCCCCCCGTGCGCCAGCATGGCCCCGCCGCCGTATTCATGCGCGGTGGAGCGGGCGTTCCAGGGCTCGGGAAGAATTTCCGCAACCCGGCCGCCGGGGGTATGACGCATAATGGTATTGCGTCCCCCTTGTTCCGGGCGGTTTTCGATCCAGTAAACGTCTTCGCCGTCGATTTGAATATCGCCGAAACGGACCCCGGCGGAGGCGACCAGTTCGGCGGAGATGGAGGATTTCCAGGCGCCGTAGGGTTTTATCATCTTTTTTAACCGCGAATTTCCCCGGCCTACCAAGGTTTAATGGATTAATGGATTAATGGAGTATTGGAGTATTGGAGTATTGGGAATATATAATCCGTCTATCCCATAATCCATCAATCCATTACTCCATCAATCCAACAATCCATTCATCCGGGGAATCTCACTCAGGGCTATATTTTAAAGTAATGCAAATAATTGATTTTGTCGGGCAAATTTTTGCGGCAGAATTCTTCCACTTCCTTCTGGCTCTTGCCGACCGCCACCACCATATTGCGATAAACGGCGTAGTGGAATCCTTTTATGTCGTTGGCTTTCAGGTCTTTTTTGATGGAACGGGCATTCGCCTTTCCCAATTCTTGTTCATAGACAATGCGATTCTTCGCATTTTTGCGGGCCAGTTCCCAGGCTTCATCCCAGTACATATTGCGGTTGGCCTGGGTGCTTAAATAGAATTTGATCAACCGTTCATCGGCGTTGCTGCCGGAAACTTCGCTCACCGCTTTCCCCGCCTCATCGAAAGAAGTGATAATGCCATATTGCGCTTCCGCCTGTTTGTAATCTGCCATTAAAGACTGCCGATAACCGGGGCCCAGAAAAATATTGTAAGAACTGACCACTCCATCATAAACGATTTTATCGTTAAAGGGGATAAGAACCGTCTGCACCCGTAATGGCAGGGCATACTCCGGGATAATATCGGATAACGGATCAAAGAGACCCAGCACGCCAAAAACTTTTCCCCGTTCTTCCCATTGATAAAAAACCGTGTAGTCTTTCAGATGTTTGATAACGAAAAAATCATCTTTGAGGGGGAATTGCCACCCGCGGGTTAACTCCAATTCCGCCGGGGAAAAATTCCCGGGATTTTCCTTGATAAATTCCCCAACCTCCTCCGGGCGCGCCACCCAATAATCCCGTATGGGTATGATTTTCTTTTGAAGATCCTCAGTGGAAACGTCGCGATATTTTTCCGGGTCGCTATAACCGGCAACGATTTTACGGCGCCTGTTGATATAAGAAAGGAGCGCAAAATGGATTTTGTAAAATTGCGCGATTTCTTTTTCTGTCAGGCGATTCATAGGTTCCTTTCTATTATGTTATTGTTGCTTGAACGCGGCAATCGCGCTGCGGGTAAAATCCGACAATACCAGCCGCCCACTCATCTCCGCCCGCGCTTCTAACAGTTCATCCCAATGCTCGGTCCCTTCCCAAAGCACCGCTTTCAGTTTGGCCATGGCTTCGGGGTTGAATTTGGCAAATTTTTCCGCCAGGGCGGCCACGGCGGCGTCCAATTCCGCGGCGCTGCCGAACACTTCGCTGTAGAGGCCGTGGGTTTTGGCCCAGGCAGCGTCGCGCCACTCCGTATCCATCGCCAGGGCGCTGAAATTTCCCCGCCCGATCTTGCGCTCCACCGCGGGGCCGATCACGAAGGGGCCGATGCCGATTGCCAATTCGCTCAGTTTGAGGGCGGCGTTGGCGGCTGCCAGGGCGTAATCCGCCGCGGCGACCACTCCCACCCCGCCGCCCACGGCTTTTCCCTGCACCCGGGCGATGATCGGTTTGGGGCATTTTTTCATCGCCAGTATCAGGCGGGCGAAGCCCATGAAAAATTCCTTGCCCTGCTCGAAATTGCGGATCGCTAACAATTCGTCGAACGAAGCCCCGGCGCAGAAGGGGCCCTCGCCGTCGCTGCGCAGCACTACTAAGCGGGCGTTATCGGCGTCCCCTAAACTCCGGATGCTTTCCGCTATTTCTTTTAACAAGGCCCCGGGCACGGAATTTTTTTTAGGGTGAAAAAAGGCCAGCGTTCCAACGCCGTCTTGAATGTCAATTTTTGCGTAGCCGTTGTCAGGCATGGAGATTCTCCTGGTCTGGTCGTGGCCCCGGTAGGGGCGATTCGCGAATCGCCCCTACCGATCAATCTGTTATGAGAATTGCTCAACCGGAATCTGTTCCAGAAACCACCACCAGGCCGAGGGCGCCTGGTTGTGTTGGCGGAGTTTCATAAACTCGCTTTTACCGCCGCACTCTGCAATAACCTGTTCGCTATTGGCCATAAGGTTTTCATCGGCAAAAAGCAGGCGGGCAGCCTGTAACGTGGTCATCTCCTTGCGACGCTCTTCGAGGACGTCACGGTTGGTCAACATATTGAGCACTTCAAAACGTCCCAACCCTTTCGGGTCAGTAGTATCAATCTCGTACGCTTTGATTAAGTCTTCAATATTCATCATGTAATTAACTCCTCGCACCTGTTGGTGGGTATCGTCTGGTTCAGGTTAGAAATCATCATCCGGCGATCCGCGAAGTATGAGCATGTTTTCTCCCCCGGGCAACCGTATCATGCCGCCTACGGTTTGCTCAATATGCCGCGCCTCTTCCACGGATTTTCCGGCGCCAGCCAGGGCATCGAAATCTTGCTGGCTGAATGAAGGGGTTTCCGGGGTATCGGGCAGGGAAAGGATGTGTTCGATGAAAATCGAGCGGGCGGGAACCAGGTCCCGGGGCAGGCGGAACCCTTCCCGTTGATTGGCATGCAAGGCTTTCAAGATTTCCTTTTTCGCGTGTTCGGCGCTGATCGCTCTAAAATCCATCCCCCGCTCTCGAGGCAACTCTACAAATTCTATTTCTGCCTCATCAACAGGGCGGGAAGGAAGAACGTGAATATCTTTTAACGCCCCTTGCCAGGGCGCGCAGAAATCGAGCAGAAAACTCATTCCCCTTACGCTGCGCTTGCGGTAGTCGCTGTACCACAAAACGATGATCATGCCCTGGAATTCGTTATAGAAAAGATGCGCCTGGTAAAAAAGCGACGGCGTTTTCTCTAATTGTTGTATTTCCTGCGGATCCATGCCGGCGCTTTGCAGCCATTGGATGGCCCGCGCTTTTGAATCGCCCTTCAAAACCCGTTGTTTTAACAGCAGCAGCAACGGCTGCAAATACGCGCGTTCACTTAGCCACCGCGGGAAGAGTGCGTTCAGCCGCTCCTGAATATCCTGCGGCGCTTTAAAGGAGGCTTCGAGAAGCTCCGGCAAAACGGCGACCGCTTTCATCTTACCGGCCAGGGAATCGACTTCTTGCTTTAAGACCGCGTCATCCTCGCTCAACAACCTTTGATTGTTTACCCATTGCTCCAATTGATTCTGCAGCCGGGTCGCGGGGTGGATATTCGGCTGGCGGTGCTTTTTGGATTTCTTTTTTTTGCCCATGGATTCGATCCTCATCCACTAGGTTTTATAATCGAAAAGAAGGCTCAATTTCCTATAAACATGCCACCCGATTATCTTTTTACCCAATCCGTTGATTTGGGCGGTTCCATAACCGGCGGCGTTATGCCTTCCTTGAACCAGCCTCCCATGGTCATGCGAATCTCCTCGAAACTCTTGAAATCGCTGATAAAATCAAGGGCATCTTCCAACTGCTTGGGCGCCTGCATACCCTCGCGCCAGGCTTTTTTCTCCACCGTGCCGATAATGAAGTAGCGATTGCCAACAACCCCGGGGTCGGCTCTCTTGAACATTTCCGCTAAAATGTACTCGATCTCGTGTTTGTGCCCGAAAAGCATATTACAGCGGCTGCAATATCGGCAGGTATAATTGAGCGCTATCAGGTGTTGAGGATCGACGTGGATCAACAAAGGCAGCTTTCGCTGGCCGGTTTTAGCCCCGCAATGTGAGCAACTGGTAAAACGCATCTCCGGGTAGGGATTGAGAGAAAATTTGTATTTCGGCGGCAGGTGGCCGAATCGTTTTTGAGCGCTTTTTTTGTTCATTTGTCTCAATCTCTAAATGTGTTGCCACTGCGGCTCTTCACCGGCTTTACGAACATATAAACCTCCCGGAGGTTCCAAACCTCCGGGAGGTTTATAATTTACAACCTTTCTTTCTCCTTTTCCAACCAGGCGATGATTTCTTCGATCTGCTCCAGCAATTTTCCAGAGGCGGCTTTGCGGGCGTCGTACAAATCGACCAGCAATGATTCCTGAAATCTGGTATGCTTATCCTTTTCCCGGTCAGAATACTCGTCAGAGACTATCAATTGAACGGTTTTCCTGTATTCTTCTTTCGCCTGTTCGTACCGGCCATTGTGCAGCAGGGCAATGGCTAAGTTAGCGCGAATCAATACCGCCCTGGGGTCGAGCTCCAGCGCTTTTTGGCTGGCTTCGATGGAGCGGGGGTAGTCTTTCAGATGGACAAAGTAACCCCAACCAATATTTCCCCAAGTGGAAGCGTCATCAGGAGCAATTTCGAGGGCCTTCTGGTATTTCTCGATCGCTTCCTCCGGCCGACCTGACTTTGCCAGCAAATCGCCCCAGTTTTCATATGCCCCGGTATATTTCGGATCGATTTCGATGGCTTTCTGATATTTTTCGATCGCTTCTTCATGGCGGTCTAAATCTGCCAAGCTGCTGCCCCAATTGTTATAGGCATAGACATACTGGGGATCGATCTCGCTGGCTTTCTGATATTTTTCGATCGCTTCTTCATGGCGGCCTAAATCTGCCAGGCTCCAGCCCCAATTGAAATAGGCAGCGGCATCCTGGGGATCGATCTCGCTGGCTTTCTGATATTTTTCGATCGCTTCTTCATGGCGGCCTAATTCCCCCAGGTTCCAGCCCCAATTGAAATAGGCAGCGGCATACTGGGGATCGATCTCGCTGGCTTTCTGATATTTTTCGATCGCTTCTTCATGGCGGCCTAATTTTGCCAGGCTCCAGCCCCAATTGTAATAGGCATAGGCATACTGGGGATCGGTCTCGCTGGCTTTCTGATATTTTTCAATCGCTTCTTCCTGGCGGCCTAAATCTGCCAACCTGTTGCCCCAATTGTTATAGGCAGCGGCATACTGGGGATCGATCTCGCTGGCTTTCTGATATTTTTCAATCGCTTCTTCCTGGCGGCCTAAATCTGCCAGACGGTTGCCCCAATTGTTATATGCATAGGCATACTGGGGATCGATCTCGATGGCTTTCTGATATTTTTCAATCGCTTCTTCATGGCGGCCTAATTTTCCCAAGCTCCAGCCCCAATTGAAATAGGCATAGGCATATTGGGATGCCAACACTATACTATCATCCAGACAGATTATAGCTTTTTCTTTTTGCCCGGAAGAGCCAAACGCATCCGCCAGCCGGTTCAGGTAAATAGCTTTCTGGTAGGGAGAAAATTTCTCGCAACTCAAATCCCGCTGTAGTTTTTCCAGCTCCAGCGGTTCGGTTTCCCGGCTGGCCGGCAACAGGGTTTGCAGGGTTTTCAAAACCGGGGGAATTCCCATTTTCAGCTCTTCCAACGCCTCCACCCCGGCGGAGAGCATGGCGGCTGCCGCCTCCTTGCTGCGGTCGGAAACCCGCAGCAGCATATCCAGGAAGGTTTCGCTAACCTTGCCCTCCGCCAATACCCGGTAGTAAGCGATCTCCGGGAGCAGTTCTTTCAAGCGGTCGGGAGAGAGGGTCAGCCGGTATTGCAGATCCCGCCACTCCGCAAAGGGTTTTTCCAATTGGGTTTCAAAATGGCGGAGGATGTTTCCGGCTAATTGGCAGAAGGTTTTCGGGGAGCGGGCAAAGAAAGAGACCAGGAAGACGTTGCGGGGAAGGTCGTGCAGTTTCCAGAACTTATCCCTTCCTTCGATGAGGGAAAACTGGTGGGTGAGCCAGTCAAAGGCGGCTTCGCTATCTTCCGGGATCGCCAGCGCCAGCATTTCCCCGTTATTGAAGCGCCGCAGCAGGGCGGCGCGGCGCAGCCATTCCCGGTGCTGCGGCTCGCGCACGATCTCTTCCGCCAGCCGCTCTTCCATGCTTTGCAAGTCTTTTACGGAGAGAAAAGCCTCCGGGTCCAGGCCGCTCTCTGCCCACAACGCGATCCACAGGGGGAAGCCGCGCGTGTGGCGATAAATGGTTTCAATATCTTGCGGGTTTTGAATCTCCGGGCGGCGTTGGGCCAGAAAGGCCGCGGCCTCTTCCCGGGTAAACGGATCGAGGGACATGGGCAGGATATAGTCGCCGAACTCTTCCTGCCAGTGGCGGTTGCAGTCTTTCAAGGGCTTGCGCCCGGAGATCAGCAGCCGGAGGTCGAATTGAATCTCATCTTCGCAGCCTAACAGGAAGGTTTTGATCAGCCATTCGTCGATTTCGGCGGGCATTTTCTCGTAGGTGTCGATGGTCAGCACGAATTTGCGCTGCTGCCCGCACTGCTCGTTGAGCTCTTTTACCAGGCTGAGGATGATTTCCCGCACCCGCAGCCGGCGCAGTTCCGCGCTTTTTCGGAATTGCTCACCGGCCTCCCAGGCGCTAAACGCCCGTTCTCCCAACTCCCCTACCAGCTTGCCGATTTCTCCAAAGCCGGCCGCTTCCCCGCCGATCTTCGCCGCAGTGGTAACGCCTTTACGCCAACCGGAAAGAGCTTCTTCGCCGCCGGAACGACCGGTTTCCTCCGCTAACTTGCGGTACTGGGCAAGCAGTTTTTCGGTCTCTTTGAATTTGGCATCCCGCCCGTTCAAGGTGGTTTTTTCAATCAGCAGCCGAATCAAGCTGAAAGAATCGCTCAGAGTATCGAAATTGGCATCCAGCGAACACAACATTTCTGTAGCAGCGTGGCGGGCCAAAAGCTGCTCCAGCAGCTTGCTTTTGCCGATGCCGCCGTCGCCGGAGAGGTTCACGATAAAGCGCGGCGCCTGCTCCGGGGGTTTGGCCCACTCCGCAGCAAAATCTTCTAAGAAGTTTTTTCGCCCGATGAAGCGGGAATCGCTCAGCGGGACTTTTTGGCTGCGATTACGCAGAGCCATAGAAATGTACCTGTAGATAAGGACTTATTTGCTTTATGATCCCCAGCATCTCCCAATCACTGCTTTTGTAACGCCAGCCTGAACTTGAATCCAATCCGACGGCAACCTGTTAAATGATTCCGATTACTTGCCTTATTATTTGCAAAAATGCTTCTGCAACTTGAATCGCTTTCTCCGCCTCTTTTGGGGGTACATGCTTAGTAACACCATAATCGCCAATGTCCCTTAATCCAAAAAGCCAATTCAAATCTTTTCCGAATTCTTTACTCAGTTTACCGGTCTTTACAAATTTCTGGTGAATTGCCGCTATGACCCCGCTATGTTTTTTAAATTGGAAACCCTCGTGCAGCAACAAAGCTGTAGCGGCATAAAAAGCAGCATAATAGCATCTTGAGGCGACTATATCGTAATGGCCATCCTGAAATAGCTGCCCGGCTGCTTCTATGGATTCTTCAGCACGCTCGAGATTGGCTTTTATTTCTTCAACATAATTTCGTTTCACAACACCACGCCTTCCCGTTTGGCATTGCGATAGAGTTGAATTGCGCCGCTCTCAAATTCATCTTCCTCAGCCGGTTTTGCAGAAATCAATTGCTCACATTCCAGTTGCAGTGGATAAAGCAACTCAGTAATGGTTCGCAGTTCCCGAAAATAGTCGAACGGGGGTTTCAATATCACTAGCAAATCTATATCGCTCTCAGCAACAGCTTGATGGCGGGCAGTAGAGCCATATAATATCAGCCCTCGAAACCGGCTTCCATAATATTCCTGCAAAATTCTTTTGCACTTCCATAAAGTTCGTGTCATTATATTCCCTTATTTGTGAGTCTCTCCCAGGTTATGCCACATTTCCAATCGCGCTTTGGCAATATCTTCTTCTGTAAAATCAAGCCGGTATTCTGACAATAACCCGCCCAATTTTATCACTCGTTTTGGAGAACGCTGGCGGTCTTTGAACCGGATAAATTTTACAAATTGCCAGACCTCGGCGAGGCTGTGATCAGGCATTTTACTGAGCGCCCGGTAAATCTTTTCCCGGATAATAGCGGCTTCCATCAATTACTCCGTTCATTTTTGAGATAAATATAAACGCCCCGCCCAATCGGTGCAAGCCGGAAACCTGCTTTACTGTTTCCGCGCCAACAGCGTCAACACCGTATAGCTCGCTACCGCTTCATTATTCTGGTTGAATACCTCCACCGCCCATTCCACCACGCCGTTGGGCGGTTCGCCTTCCTTCGGCTCTTTGGCGGTTTTGCGCTGGCAGGTGAGTTATGGATATATCATGTTGCTTCAGGTATAGTGACCGAGAAATCATCAAGCTCAAAACAACATAATGATCCCCTGTTGTCGGGACATTACAGAGTCTATAATCGCCTGGGCGTTACTCCTTATCATGGAAGCGATATCATCAGTACTACAATTCCCGCGTCTTATCCAGACAATATAAGGCGGATATCCCTTTATTACTGACAAATCGTTGAAATCAGAATCTTTGGTAACAATAATAAATTCATCTTTCAACGCATGCTCCCAGACAACAAGGTCATCTTCACTGCCTAATCCAACAAGTTCCACATGAGTTGATCCGGTAGACAAATCAGACAGTCTTACAACCAATTTAGGAGAAAGATTCTCATCCAATAACAGTTTCATGCCGGGATAGCCAATAAATTATTCTCTCGATCTGCTGCATACGCCAGGCAAGCCAGTATATCTTCCCTTGTTAAATAGGGAAAATCATTTAATATCTCCTCAATCGTCATTCCGGACGCCAGGTAGCTCAATACATCATAGACCGTGATGCGCAACCCGCGAATACAAGGCTTTCCGCCTCTTTTTCCGGGTTCAATGGTTATAATCTTTCGGTAATCCATTTTACCACTCTTTGTTTTCTTGTAACATGTCATTCCGTATTCGGCGAAACAATCAATTTTTGTTGCCGTTTGATGCCGGGGGCAAATGTTCTTCGTATGTTTGCCCGGGCTTTTAAGAACTTGAACACTCTAATGCTTGACCACTTCCTGAACTCATTCCTTTCTGGCCACCAGTGTCAGCACTGTGTAAGTGGCCACGGTTTCGTTATTCTGGTTGAATACTTCCACCGCCCATTCGACGACGCCGTTTAGCGGTTCGCCTTCCTTCGGTTCTTTGGCGGTTTTGCGCTTGCAGGTGAGCTTCAGGTGGATGGTGTCGCCGATATAGACCGGCTGGAGGAAGCGCAAATTATCCAGCCCGTAGTTGGCCAGCACCGGCCCCTCGCCCGGCCAGACGAACAGCCCCGCGGCCGCGGCAATGATAAAATACCCGTGCGCCACCCGCTTTTTGAAGATGTGGTGTTTGGCTGCGGCGATCTCATCGGTGTGGGCGTAGAAATAGTCTCCGCTGATGCCCGCAAAATTGACGATATCGGCCTCGGTGATGGTGCGCCGGTGAGTGGTCAGGGTATCGCCGATTTGAATTTCCTCGAAATATTTTTTGAAGGGATGAATTTGGCTTTCCGGCTGCGCCGCGCCTTTCATCCACTCGTTGGTGACGCGGGTAAGGGTGGTGGGCGATCCCTGCAAAGCGGTGCGCTGCATGTAGTGCAGCACGCTGCGGATGCCGCCCAGCTCCTCCCCGCCCCCGGCGCGTCCCGGGCCGCCGTGCACCAGGTGTGGCAGGGGGGAGCCGTGCCCGGTGGACTCCTTCGCGCAATAGTCGTTGACGATCATGATCCGCCCGTGGTACGCCGCCGCGCCCAAAACGATCTCGCGGGCCGCCGCATCGTCGGCGGTGAACAGGGAGCCGACTAAGCTGCCCTTGCCTAACTTCGCCAACTCAATAGCTTCTTCCACGGTGTTGTAGGGCATTATCGTACTCACCGGGCCGAACGGCTCTAAGTTGTGCGGAGCGGTATTGTTGAACGGGTCTTCGCAATAGAGCAGGGTGGAGGGGAAAAACGCCCCCTTTTCCCGGTCCCCGCCGATGATTTCGAAATCTTCCCCGCCGCCATAGACCAGCTCGGTTTCGCTGCGCAGCTTCTCCACGACGTCGGCCACTTCCTGCACCTGGGCGCGGCTGACCAGCGGGCCCATGCGCACGCCTTCCTGCGCCGGATCGCCCAACTTGACGCCGTCGAGGCGTTTTTTCAGCGCCTCCAGCACTTCCGCAATGTATTGGCGCGGCACGATGGTGCGGCGGATGGCGGTGCACTTCTGCCCCGCTTTCACGGTCATCTCTTTGGCGACCTCTTTGATGAACAGATCGAACTCCGCGGTTTTGGGATGAGCGTCGGGGCCGAGCATGGAGAAGTTCAGCGAATCCGCCTCCATGTTGAAGCGCACCGAGTTATTGACGATGGAAGGCAGTTGGCGCAGTTTAAGGCCGGTGGAGGCGGAGCCGGTGAGGGTGACCACGTCCTGGCCGGTGAGGTGATCGAGCAAATCTCCCGCGCTGCCGCAGATAAGCTGCAAAGCGCCCTCGGGCAGGATGCCCGACTCTACGATCGCTTTCACCACCGCTTCGGTGAGGTAGCAGGTCTGGCTGGCCGGTTTGATGATCGCGGGAACCCCGGCTAACAGGGTAGGGGAGAGCTTTTCCAACATCCCCCAGCAGGGGAAGTTGAAGGCGTTGATGTGCACCGCCGCGCCTTCTAAGGGCACGCACACGTGCCGCCCCACGAATGTGCCGTTCTTGGAGAGCATTTCCGGCTCGCCTTCCACGTAGAACGGCTCATCGGGCAGCTCCTGGCGGGCTTTGCTGGCGTACACGAACAGGGTTCCGAATCCCCCGTCGATGTCGATCCAGCTATCGCCTTTGGTGGCGCCGGTGCAGGCGGAGACGGGGTAGAATTCATCTTTCCGGGCGGTGAGATACATCGCCAGGGCTTTCAACA
>WYBG01000298.1 GCA_011526015.1 Deltaproteobacteria bacterium
AACAGATATAACAACCTGCGCTTTAAACTCCGAAGTAAAATCTCTCCGCCTGGCCATTGACAGCCTCCTTTCTTAGCGATAAGATAATCAACTAAGAGGACTGTCCAAAATTACCCGACCACTTCAGGCCCTTCGGCTGCGTCGCGTCGAGCAGCGACTGCACCTGCGCGTACGGCCGGCGCACGAGCACATCACCGACGGGATTGCCGAACGATTTGATGGGGGCGACGAGCTTCTCGCCCTCCTCGGATCTCCCGCTGTAGCAGGCAAGTATCGCCACAATCGGCTTCCCGTGCATGTCTTTCGGTAGCCACGGTGCAGGGGGCGCCGGGCGCATGAACGCGACGAGCGTGAGTTCGGGCGGGGCCTTCGCTGCGAGTGTCCGGTACAGCTCGAGCACCTCCGGCGCCACGCTTGCGGGCCAGGCTACGATGCCACCGACGACCTCCGGGCCGACAGGGTAGAGCACGTAATCGATGCCGGTCACGAACCGAAATTCCCGCCGCCGCCCCGCAGCCCCCAGAAGAGATCCGCGTTCTCGTCGTTGCTCGCCCGCACCAGCCGTGCGTCGGCGGTCACGACATTCATTCCGACCACGTTGTCCGATGTCCAACCCCAACGCCTCGTCAAGTAGCCGAACCCACCGCCCAGGGGGAGTCCTGCGACGCCGGTGAGCGAGACGAAGCCGAGGACGGCGGCAAGGCCGTATGTCTGCGTTTCGCGATCCACATCGCCGAGCAGACAACCGGCCTGCACGTGGGCAACCTTTCGCTGTGGATCCACCCATACGCCTCGCATGAGTGACATGTCGAGCATCAACGCGCCGTCGGCCGTGGCCAGGCCTGCGATGTTGTGTCCCCCGCCTTTGATGCAGAGCAGAAGTTCGTGTTCGCGCGCGAACTGCACGCACGCAATCACATCGGCGGTGCCGAGGCAGCGCGCAATGAGGGAGGGCTTTCTATTGATCATGCCGTTCCATACGGTTCGGGACTCATCATAGCCGACATTGCCAGGTGCGAACACCGGGCCCCGTAGACGCATCTTCAAACCGTCGAGTGTATCCTGCTTCAGGTCGATCTCGCACCTTCCATCGTTTTCATAGTCCTCGTTCCTTTGTGTATTTATTACACTGTAAATGCGAATGCCTATACCATCTTGCCAGATCAAGTTCGGTGAAAAGGCTCAACATCACTGGCGTCAAACCTGGTGAGTTTGATGATGCGTGCTTTGTTGCGTACCAATGGCGGTACGGCCAGGCGCGCCTGGTCTTCATTCTCGGCTTCGATAATAGCCCAGCCACAGTGTACACCCGCTTTGCACCCCCACGTAAAATGGTGGAGATACCCCATCGCATACACTTGCTGTACTAACGACATACATTCCTCTGCTGTGTGTGGGGTTTCGATCATATAACTTTCCATAAATAGCTCCTCTTCTTGAAAACCCTTGTGGGGGCTTGGAACTACCGCAAGGTATGGTTTATTATTACTTGATGGGCGCTGAAAGTTTTGCCGATCAAGCGGCAGGTTTAATGAACCGGAAATGCGCAAGATAGATAGGCAGTTCGTGCCCGGGGAATTGCTCGAACAGCCAATCGAGAAACTCCACGCTAAACAGCGGGTAAAGTTTCAAGCGCTCTTTGCTGACTGCCTCTTTGCTCAGAACCTGCACGTTAGTGAAACCGGCGTTCTTGGCTTCACGGATGAGGCCTCTCTCCGAGAGGGCGCCCGCCAGTCAGCCAGCGAAAGCGGCTTCGCTGTCGAGCACACTGCGCGGCAGTTGGCCATTGACGACCGAGTCGGAAAAGACGAGACGCCCGCCCACTTTCAGCACGCGATACAGTTCCCGGAATGTCTGACCCTTTTTCGTCGAGAGATTGATCACACCGTTGGAAATGACCACGTCTGCACTCGCTTCGTCGAGCGGAATTTGTTCCATTTTGCCTTCCCGGAATTCGACGTTCGTCAAACCCAGGATTTGCTGATTGGCACGGGCACGTTCGAGCATTTCCGGCGTCATATCCAGGCCGATGACGCGCCCGGTCGGCCCGACTTTTTTCGCGGCGATGAATGTGTCAATCCCTGCGCCGCTGCCCACATCCAGAACAATTTCGCCGGTTTGCAAATCCGCGTAGCGGATTGGGTTACCGAGTCCAAGCGCATAGGCTTTGACTGATTCAGGCAGCCAGCCAATCTCGTCGAGATTGTACAAACTTTCCGCAACGCCCATCCCTTGTGGAACAACCGTGCCGTAGGATTCGCGGACGATGCGCGCCGTTTCCTCTACTGACCATTTCGGTTGAGATGAGTTATTCATAGAGAGACTCCTTATTTCTTCGCCGTTCCGATTACAATATCCGGCTTAGTGCTTTCCACAATAGCAATCAGCTCACCCTGTTCTTTTGCCGGGACTTTGAATTCATCCAGGGTTTTCTTAAAATCCGATAGCATGGCCTGCCATTCTTTTTCGGTGATATAAAGATGAGCATGGGCATCTTTCATCGAACGTCCGGTGTATTTCTCCGGCCCGCCGGTGACCTGGCAAACCAGTTCGGTAACGCGATACTTTAGCCCGGCTTTGGGCACCCGGTCACGGGCTTCTTTAATCCGCGGATTCGCATTCAAAATATCATTTACTAACAGTTTTTCAATAAACGCATCCACCACGGTGGCAATGGCATATACCCCGCCCAGCCGCTCATAGAGCGACTTTTCCGGCGCAGGTTCCTGGCCTTGCGGATTTTTCTGGGCAATGAGGGGAGCCGAGTTCCACAACATCAAAGCCAGTAGCAACAACACAATTCCGGTGAAAAAATATTTGCTTAACATGGTTGTTTCTCCTTTCTAAAAATAGGGTTTGAGGTAAACTTTAACTCTCCAGTTCCATGGTCACCGGCACGGGATTGCAGATAATATCCAGCACCGGGGAGGTTTTTTTAACGTATTCAAACAGCTCTGTTAATTTTTCCCGAGGGGCCTCACTTTTGATATGGCAGTTGATCTGGATACCCCGATAACCCGGGCGCACCTTTTCCGAAAGTCCCAGAAAACCGTGCAGATCGATTCCCCCTTCCAACTCGAATTGCAGCTCCTCGATTTTAATCCCCTGCGCCGCAGCGTTATAAGCCAGGCCCACCGCCAGACAGGAGGCCAGCGCCGCCAGCACGGTTTCCACGGCATTGGGGCCGCGGTTTTCTCCTAACAGCACCGGCGGTTCGTCGCCATCCAGGTGGAAAGGCACGGCCCGAGAGGTATCTTCCTGTCCCGCGCCATAAAAACTTTGTATGGTCGTGCGGGAGTACCCGCCGTTCACCCAGTGGGTGCTGGCGCGGAAAGTAAACTTTGCTAAATCGGGGTTAATTTGTATGGCATTGATGGTATCCATCAATTGTGTCACGTTGATGCCATTCAACGCTTGTTGGGTTGCGGTTTCAGCGGCCATGAGATTGTCTCCTTATATTTGGGCGTATAGACATTCTTTATCATTGCCGCCGAAAGATACTTAATTGATCTTCCGGAAATCTTCCGCAGGGCTTCCGAAATAATTCCGGGAGTATAAAGCAGTATAAAGGTGAGTCAAAAAAAGGTATGAAGATGTAACGATAATTTACATTGTCCGCATCTGTTTCATCGCCGAGCGTGCCTGGGCGGCCATGGCTTCCGCTCCCAGTTTGATAAAGGTAGGCAGCACCCCACTGATTAAGCGGCCTGCTTCCAGGTAATCCTTCGCCCTTCCCCGGCGCATCAGCACTGAAGCGCGGAACAAATCACTGCGCGCGGCTTCATAAATGACGTTGATCTTTTCGAATTCCTGTTTCGCTTTCCGTAACTTTTGCGTCGCCGCTTCCCATTCCTCCCGGAAACCGTGCACCATCCCCTGCACCTGGTAGGTTAATCCGAAAAAATAATTGCTGCCGAAGGCCGTGGCGGATTCATCTGCTTTGGCGGCATAGAATTGCGCTTTTTCCATATTGCCGCTGGTAAGGAAGGCCATGGTGGCTACCGGGTAGAGCATCACGTTACAGGTGATGCAATGGCCATGCTGCGCTTCCACTTCCAAACCGGCTTGCACGGCCTTGAGCAAGCCCGGATAGTCGGCCGCTTCCAGGCGATTGCGGGCCAACGCGGCATACAATCGCACCAGGCAGTGCGGTTTCATCATCGCTTTTTCGGCAATTTGGATCCCTTTTTGGATATACTCTTGCGCTTCTTCCATTTGTCCCAGCGCGGTTCCCACGACGCCCAATCGCTGCAAGGCGATCGCTTCCCCGGCGGCGGCATCGATCTCGGCATAGTGTTCCCGCGCTTTATGGAGGTGTTGCATCGCTTCCCGGAATCTTCCCTGCATATATTCGGCAGTCCCCAAAAAGATGGCGCACATGGCAAATGCGCGGTTTGCCCCAATATCGCGAGCCTGTTTCTGCATCTTCAGGGCGAACGCTAAGGCAACTTCATAAGGCTCATCACCATACAGGTGATATTCGCATAGTCAGAGGTGCACATCGGATACGTCGGTTAAATAGTGGTTGAGATCCAGCCGGCTGAGGCGCTGCGACTCATACTCCAGTCCTTGTTGCCACTCTCCTAAAGGTACGCAGCAGAGCGCCATCATTTCATAAGCCCTGGTGATCTCGTCCCTGGCATTTAGTCTCTCGGCGGCCTTTAAACTTTTTTGAGCAATGGTGAAGGCCTCGCGGAATTCATTGCGCTGCCAGTGGTAATGCGCCCGGATATACTGCCAGCGCACCCATTCCAGATTCTCTTCTCCCCGCTGCTTTTTCAATCCTTCAACAATATGCCTCCAGGCATTGGTCAAATCGCCGGAAAGGTTAAACCGGTATGCCGCTTTCCGCCGGAGGCTGCTGTCAGCTTCCGCGTCGCACACCGATAGCGCGCTTTCATATTGCGCGGCGCTCTCCTGCTCCCTGCCCAGCATTCCCAACTGGTCCCCCAATTTCTCCAACAGGTTGGCATTCCGACTCGAAGGAGCCGCATCCAGGGCCTGCCGGTAATAACCAATGGCAACCTCGTGAGCGTACATGGCGGCAGCCCGGTCGCCTGCCTGAATAAGATACGGCAATGCCCTTTGAGGATCGCCGCCTTTCAGAAAGTGCCCGGCAATGGCTTCTATCGGAGGTTGAGGATCATTTTCATATAATTTCCCCAATGTCCTGGCCACCGTCTCATGAAGGTATCGCTGCCTGGTATAAGACATCTGTTGATACAGGGCTTCCCGGATTAAAGGGTGCACGAACTGAAAACTCAAACCCGCTTCTTTCAATAAGTGCAGGGAGAATATTTCATTGAGCAAATCAAGAATCTTCTCCGCAGGGATGCCGGAGATTGATTCAAGGAGGTTCAAGCTGGTTTGTTGGCCGGCTACCGCAATCACATTTAACAGGGATTGCGCTTTTTGAGAAAGCTGATTCCATTTCTGAGCCAGTAATATTTGCAGGCTGCCGGGAATGTAGGGTTTCTCGACCACATCCAATTTCCATATCCCCTCTTTCAGCTCGATTTTCCCGGCCTTTTTTAATTGATCTAACATTTCGATAGCAAAGAGAGGATTGCCCTCCGTATAGGAGAATATTTCAGCGGCTAATTGAGCATCTATTTCTCCCCGGGCGAGATTCTGCGCCAATAATTTTTGGTGCTGTTCTTTTGAAAGAGGTGTTAATGTCAATCGCTTCGCAATTTGCCCGCGATTCAAGGAAGAAAGAAGGCTTGCTAAAGAAGAAGAGGTTTCTATTTCCCCGCTTCGAAAGGTTCCCAGGAGTAAGAAAGGAAATTCAGCCGTATTGCGCGCCAGGTACATAAACAGGTTTAGCGTTCCGTCATCCGCAAGGTGCAGATCTTCCAGGATCATCACCACCGGCGCTTCGGCGGCAACCGCTTTCAGGAATCGCAGTAATCCGGCAAATAAGTATCCCCGTGCGGCCATCTCCTCTTCGATCACCGAAATGGCCGGAATTGCGGGGAATTCGGGAATTCCGGCGGTCAATTCTGCCGGCAATAAATGTACGCAGCTTTCAAAGTGATTGATGGCCATTCTCAGGGCTTCCACAACCGGCGAGTAAGGAAGTTCACTTTTTTCTTCGTAAGCGCATCCGAGCATGGCGATAAAACCCCTTCGCTGTGCGAGCTGATAAAATTCCTGGGCGAGACGGGTTTTGCCGATACCAGCCATTCCTTCCACAATCAGCACACTGCCTTTACCCTCGCTCAAGAGATCAAGCGCGTCGGAAGCAGTCTTACGTTCTTCCTGCCGGCCGATCAAGGGGGCAAATTCAGGAAGTTGCACCGTGGATGTTAACGGCGCCTTTTTAATTGAGAAGGAGGCGCCGGCGCTGGAAACAATCTTGCCGTCGCGAATGTCTTCATAGAGTTTGGTCGTTTCCTCAGAAGGGGTGATATCCAGTTCCCGGGAGAATATTTCACAACAGCGTTTATACTGATGCAAGGCTTGCGAGCGCGCGCCCTGGAGGGCAAAAACCCGCATGAGTTCCTGGTGGGCATTTTCATTGAGTTGATCTATGGATAGCACCCGGCGAAAAGCATCTGCCGCATCGGCAAGGCAGCCGGCCTGAATAGATTTCCGGCCAGATTCCAACAGTAATTCGATCAGGGTCAGCCGCAGCGATTCTCGAAGCTCTTCTGTCCATCTCTCGTATAGATCGGCAGGCAACAAATCGCCGCCATAACAGGCCACGGCGCGATGATAATCTTTTAAGGAATCTGTTCGGCGAGCTTCTTGCACTAAATTCCGGAACGCGTTGACATCCGTATGAACACCATGCGGGGCAGTAAGGGAAAGTATTTCTTTATGGAATTGCAGGATGCTTTCCGCATCAATCGTCTTATCAGCACTCTCTAATACTTTTCGCGCATAATGTATCGCTTTATAAAGCTGCGCCGAAGCTGAAAGGGGTTCTAACGAAGGCCATAGTGTGTCTAAAATTTGATCGCGGTGGAGTTGGTGTTTGGGGGCGATGGAGAGAAGCTTGATCAAATTTAATGCCTTCCGGCTCTGGAAGGCAGCTTCGGGAATTTCCTTCTCTCCCAAATACAAACAAAACCCTCCTAACAGCGACATGCAAATGCCCGGCTGTGATGGCATGATCTTGCCTTTCTATATCAAACTTTTTTGGAAATGATCAAATTAAAACAAATCCCGCTGGCATTCGGATCGGGTTAAGCGCGAGGCATATACTATGGGGTGCAGGTTCCATCAATATGCTATTGCCGATACCAATTTAAATTTACCTTCAAATTCTTACCGAAGCAAGTTA
The DNA here is from genome assembly GCA_011526015.1 of Deltaproteobacteria bacterium. Taxonomy (GTDB): domain Bacteria; phylum Calditrichota; class Calditrichia; order RBG-13-44-9; family J075; genus JABWBP01. Next base: position 7,289 of record WYBG01000298.1, read on the forward strand.
GGCGTTTATTGAACCGCCCCTTAATTATTTTCGCCTTGAATCATATCGAATTTTGATTTATTATTCAATTGATCAATTGAATAATAAATTAGGAGCCGCTGTGAAATCCCACGAATTTAAAGACCTGGTTTACGAACAATTTGCTAAAATGGCACAGGCGTTCGCCGCCCCAAAGCGCCTGGAAATCATCGACGTTTTGGCACAGGGGGAAAGAGATGTGGAATCGCTTTCCAAACAGGTGGCGATGACCGTGGCCAATACCTCCCGGCATTTGCAAATCCTCAAACAGGCGCGGTTGGTGGATTCGCGCCGGGAAAGTGTGCGCATCTTCTATCGCCTGGCGGACCAGGATGTATTGAGATGCTGGATCAACCTGCGCGCCCTGGCGGAAAAACGCAGCGCGGAGATTAAAGAAATCGCCCGGCTGTTCTTTGAAGAGCGAGATAGTCTGGAGCCGCTGACGAAGGAGGATCTGATCCGGCGAACACAGAATAATGAGGTGATTGTGATTGATGTACGGCCAGTAGAGGAATACCGCGCCGGGCATATCGCCGGGGCGCTTTCCATTCCGGTTTCCGAACTGAAAGAGCGGCTTGATGAGATCCCCACCGGCCGGGAGGTAGTCGCCTATTGCCGGGGGCCCTATTGCGTGATGTCCGCAGAGGCGATGATCATCCTGCGAGAATCCGGATTCCGCGCCCTGCGATTTAAAGAAGGATTGCCGGAATGGAAAGAAGCGGGTTTGCCGGTGGATTAAGGTCAATAAGCTGGTTCACCGCATTTTTTTCTAAACAAATCTGAACATTCTAAGGAGATACGATATGAGTTGCAGCCAATGTGTCGGCATCGAGCGATTGTTCGATAAAAAGGTAGCTGCCAGGGAACTGAAACGCTATCGTAAGAAAGGCCCCTCCAAAACCACGGGGATGGTGCTCTCCGTGCTGAAATTGAACGGGATAAGGGGGAAAACGCTGCTCGACATCGGCGGCGGGGTCGGGGCGATACAGCACGAATTGATAAAAGCGGGAATCGAAGAAGCCACCGGCGTCGATGCTTCCTCCGCCTACCTGGACGCCGCCCGCGAGGAAGCGCAGCGCCAGGGCCATATTGACCGGATGCGCTTTTTCTACGGCGATTTCGTCGAAGTGGCTGATGATATCTCCCCGGCGGATATCGTCACCCTCGACCGGGTCATCTGCTGCTACCCGGATGCCCGGCAGTTGGTGCTTCTCTCCCTTGATCGGGCCCAAAAATGGTATGCCCTGGTTTTTCCCCGGGATGCCTTGCAAATGAAAATCTTCCGCCGGATCGCCAATTTCACGCTTCGACTAAAGCGTTCGCCTTTCCGTATTTATATCCATGCGACAGAAGAGGTTCGCCGCCTGGTCGAAAGCCGCGGATTTGTGGAGCGGTTTTATCAAAAAACATTTCTATGGCAGGTAATGGTTTACCAACGGTGAATAGAGGAGAAATAAGCATGATCACTTTTATTCTCAACGATGCACCTTACGGCAATGAACGGCCTTACAACGGCCTGCGCCTGGCGCTGTCCCTGGCGAAAAGCGGTGAGGCCGTGCGCGTTTACCTGATGGCCGACGCGGTAGGCTGCGCCGTAAAAGACCAGAATACCCCCAACGGATATTACAATATCGGGCGGATGATCCAGAGTTTGCATCGGCGGGGATGCGCAGTTCATACTTGAGGCAGTTGCAGCGATGCCCGGGGGGTATCGGAATCTATGTTTATTGAGGGGGTGGTGAAAAGCAATTTGGATACTTTGACGGAGTGGGTAGCTGAATCCGACAAAGTGCTCACTTTTTAGAACGCCTAATGGACACTCACAAGCGTTCAACAGGAAAGGAGATTCTTTGTTATGAAAAAAGGCAATTTTCCCCTTGTGATCGCCTTTTTTTTAGTCATTTTATTATTTCAAAAGAGTTTTTCGCAAGAGAAAGTGACTTTCGGCTTCTGGGTTCAGCTTTGGTATCAGTATGTGGAGAATGGCAAGCATGGCGCCACAGGATTGAATGACTTTGTTGCACGCAGGGCTTATTTATCTATAAGCGGAAAGCCTTCAAACTTTTTTAGCTTTTTCGCCCATATTGCTGGAGATCGCATCGGTCAAGAAGGATTGGATAATCCTGCGCTCGGATTGGGGAGCGGTTTGGCCTTCAGAGATCTGTGGATCGCTCTAAATTTTCACGACAACCTTAAAATTCAGATTGGCCGTATGTATGTTCCACTGACTCGAAATTACGGCGTGACCTCGACCAAGTCACTTTTAACCACCGATCTCTCATTTTTGCAGGGTGGCGTACGGGGTAATATCTTTTATACCAGCAAAGTTGGACGCGATGATGGGATAGTTCTGTGGGGTACTCCCCTTGAGGGGTTCTTCCAATACCGATTAATGGTTTCTGAGGGAATTGAGGGGGAGGGTAATCCGAATGACAATCTGCGATTTGTCGGGCGGGCGGCGGTTAATTTGCTGGAACCTGAGAAAGGGTGGTTCAACAAAGGCACGTATCTTGGCGAGAAAAAGATTCTGAGTCTTGGGGCTGCCTTTGACACCCAAAGCAGTTTATCCTTGAACAGCCGCGCTCAGCAGGATAATTTCGTCTGGACCGCGGATGTCTTTTTTGACCATCCTCTTGGTGCAGGCGCTCTCACAGCCGAGGCGGCTTATATCCACATTCGGAATAGCGCCCAGGCTCACAACGTCACCGAATTGGAAGCAGGCGACAATGCTAATCTTTTCTATCTGCAGGGCGGGTATCTTTTGCCTTCTCCACTTCGTCCCGGACGGCTACAACCGTACCTGCGCTATGAAACCGCGAGAGTGGAGCAAAAGAGCGACACAAACTTCTGGACTGGCGGATTCAATTACTATGTAAATGGCCATGACAGTAAGATTAGCCTGGACTATACGCAGGTGGAACATGAGAGCAGCAAAGCCAGCCAGGGAATTTTTACCTTACAGATTACTGCCGGATTGTAGCTACATGGAACGCATGATCCAAAGTCTGCTCCGGCGGGGGTGCGCGGTCCATACCTGAGGCAGTTGCAGCGACGCTCAGGGGGGGCGGAATCCATGCTTATCGAGGGTGTGGTGAAAAGTAATATGGATACCTTAACGGAATGGGTGCGGAATAGCTCTCAGATATTAGTCTTTTAACCAGGAGCCAATACGATGAACGGTGGGAATGCCGGCTTCGTTTTGAGATCCCTTTTCGTTATTTCGTAACCATCATTCAGGACGAATTTATGCCAACATCCTCATCCACTCCCCCCAAAACCAAAACTCCTGAAATAACCCTCGGTCTGCGCGCCAACTGGCAGCAATTCTGGCTGCTGGTGCTGGTCAATGCCTTTGTAGGGGCAATGGTGGGATTGGAACGCACCGTGGTACCCCTGATCGCCGAAGCCGATTTCGGTTTAGTTTCCAAAACTGTAATCCTTTCCTTCATTATCAGCTTTGGAGTGGTCAAAGCCCTGGCAAACCTCTTTGCCGGGCGTTTTTCCG
>WYBG01000034.1 GCA_011526015.1 Deltaproteobacteria bacterium
CACAGAGTTTACATCAACTTTTTTAGTGTTTTTACTTCTCAGTGCAGGCTTAGGCTCAATAAATCTTTGATTTTCTCTGTGCCCTCTGTGGCTCTGTGGCAAATTCTTTGACCCCGCGTAACATCAGTAACGAGTATATCCATTCACAAAACTGAAAAGGAGTTTCGTATGAAAAAAGTGCTGATCGGAATTTTTATCATCAGCGTTATGGCAGCCATCAGCGCCTGCCGTCCCCCGGAAGTTGAAGGAACGGTTCTGAACATCAAGCAGGAGCTTTATGATGAGGCGTTCAAATCTTCCCAATTGGCCGTCGAAAAATATCCCGGCAATGCCGAAGCCTGGTTTTACTGGGGCTGGCTGAACGGGGAAAAGAAGCAGAATTACGCGGAAATGAATAAGGCTTTCGATAAGGCCCTGGAATTGAACGCCGCCCAGAAGGTGGTTTACCAGGAAGCCAATGTGGCGGTTAAAGACGCGGTTGAGAGTTACCGCACCGGGAAGTTTGCGGAAAATTATAACTCTGCGGTCAAAGTCATCAGCGAAGCCCAGAAGTCCGAAGATGAGACCCAGAAAAGAGAACAACTGGATAAAGCCCGCCAAAAATTAGAGTCGGCGATTGATTTTTACCCCAGTCGGATCGAGCCTTACCGCCCCCTCTCCATGGTGTACCTCAACTTAGGCGATACCACCAAAGCCGAAACGGTTATCGACGGGGCGCTGGACATGTTTCCCCAGAATGAAGAGATATTGGTATCCGCCGGCGACATCTACGCGCTTATGAATAAAGAGGAGAAATCCGAGGAAATCCTCAAAAAAGTTCTCGAAGTCAACCCCCAGAACAGCGCCGCGTACCAAAAGCTGGGTATCATCGAATCCAATCGCAATAACTGGACGGCCGCCAACGAGTATTACCGGAAAGCGATGGAGTTGGATCCCAATAACGCCGATCTCGCCTACAACATCGGGGTGAGCTATTACAACCAGCAGCAATTTGACGAAGCCATTCCCTATTTTGTAAATAGCCTGGAAACGGAGCCGGAAAACGAAATCGGCTACACCATCCTGGCGGGCTGCTACGTGCGCTCGGAAACGAAGATAGATGAAGGCATCGCGTTCCTGGAAACCGCGGTGCAAAAATATCCCCAGGATGCGGATATGTGGCAGTTTCTGGCGATTCTCTACGGAAAGAAAGGAATGAAAGACAAAGCCGACGAGGCGTTCAAAAAATACCAGGAATTGAAAGGCGAGGAGTAAAGCGGGATTCCCCCGATCCGCGATTCATACGCAAACGAAAAAGGCCGGGCATCACGCCGGCCTTTTTCGTTTTTGGCAGTGTTCAAACTCGTTTCAAACTCGTTCCCAAACTCTGTTTGGGAACGAAATAATTCCCGAAACTTTGTTTCGCTTTCTGATAAACCCCCGGTGTTTCGGGCAAGTCACGCACGCGAAACTTCGTTTCGCGTGATAGTGCGTTCCCAAACTGGAGTTTGGGAACGAGACCGAAAAGGCGGGGAATTTTTCCGCTTTTCCCCGCAGAATTTGCTTAGGCTTTCGCGGGCCTGACGCCTTGAAATTTGTTTCCTGTAATACGGTACGCACTCGACTAAAACAGCACCGCCTCCTCGTGATAGTATTCCAGCTCTTCCGCCTCCCAGTTCACTTTTACCCGCCACAACCCCGCGGCAAACCCGGCGGCGGGAATGGCCTGCTTCCCCTCGCGGTCCAGCCCCAGGGGCACGGAAAAATCCATTCCCGCGTCCGAGGGGCGGTATAAAGTGACGGATCCGCGAACTTTTTCCGGCGAAAAAAACGCCGGGAAACGGATCTCCAGCTGCCGGCGCTCCGGCACATAGGCTAAGCGCAGCGGTTCCGGCAGCTCCCTGGCGCGCTGTATGCGCTCGATCTGCTCCTGGTAGGTAATCTGTTTTTCGTAATAATTATCGGTTACCAGGTCGATGTGCTGGGAGCGATAGTAAAACCAGGTCCAGCTCATAAATCCCAAAAAAAGAACCAGCGTGATGATGATACCCGCCGGCCACTGCCAGGATTTATTCATGGGTTACGGCCTCGAGTTTGGGAAAACTGATTTGGGTTGCTGCGCTCGGGAACGTATTCCGTTTTTATTACGCAATACGCAATACGCAATACGCAATACGCATTTCCCCCCTACCTCCCCCCCGCCGGTCCCAGGAAGCCGGTTTTAACCGTCTCCAGTAGCCGCTCGCCGTCGTACACCCCGATGGTAAGGGGGGTTTGGACATGCCGGAGCTGCGCTTTGGGAAGCTTCACGAAAAAGACCGACTCCGCTAAACCGTCCTCCGGCACGTTCAACTGCTCCCCGCCGACCAGCAGAATCTCGCCCGGCGGCTCTAACAATTTCAAATGCACGGAGAGCCTGTCAAACGATTTGTTGGCGACTTTGATATTGTAAAGATTTTGGATTTTCCCTTCTTCCACTTCCTGGTAGAGCACCCCGGGAGTGCGCAGGATGGTGGCTTCGACCGCGGAGCGGGTGAGCAGCAGGAAACCCAGCAGCCCCACTAAGGCGAGCAACAGCGCCGAATATCCCACGATCCGCGGGGTGATCTTAAGTTTCTCCCCGCTCTTCACCCCGTTAAAAGAAGCGTAGCGGATCAATCCTTTCGGAAAATTCACCCTCTCCATCACCTCGTTGCAGGCGTCGATGCAGGCGGCGCAGTTGACGCACTCCAACTGGGTTCCGTCGCGAATGTCGATCCCGGTGGGGCACACCTGCACGCACAGGCGACACTCCACGCAGTGGCCCAGCGGGGCCCGCTCCGCTCCTTTTTTGATCCTTCCGCGCGGCTCGCCCCGCTGGAAATCATACATCACCACGATGGAATTGGGATCCAGCAGCACCCCTTGCAGCCGCCCGTAGGGGCAGACCATGGTGCAGGCCTGTTCCCGGAAATAGGCAAAAATGAAATAGAACAGGCCGCTGAAGAGGATCATGGCGGCGAGGCCGGCGACGTGCTGGCCGGGCGGGTCAGTAATGATCTTGAACAGCTCCTCCACCCCGATGATGTAGGCCAGCAGGGTGTTCCCGATCAGGAAGGAAAGCCCGTAAAAAATAGCGTGCTTGGAGGCTTTCTTAACCAATTTCCCGGCGCTCCAGGGCGCTTTGTTGAGGGCGCGCTGCTGGTGGGCATCGCCTTCGATCCAGTATTCGATCTTGCGGAACACCATTTCCATGAACACGATCTGGGGGCAGGCCCACCCGCACCACAGCCGCCCGAACACCGCGGTAAAGAGGATGATAAAAACGATCAGGGCGATCATGGTGAGGGCGAAGAGGTGCAGATCCTGCGGCCAGAAGGCCAGCCCGAAAAGGATAAATTTGCGCTCCAGAACGTTCAGCAGGATGAGCGGCTGGCCGTTCACCTTGATAAACGGGGCGCCGAACAGGAACGCCAGCAAGAGAATGCTCGCCGCCGCCCGCGCCCGGTGCAGGGGTCCTTTGGGCTTTTTGGGATAAATCCAGATGCGCTTCCCCTGCTCGTCGATGGTCGATACTTTGTCGCGAAAACTTTCCGGCGCTTTGATCTCGCTGCTCATTGCCTCACCCCGGTAAGGGTGTTCAAGTGTTCATGTGTTCGAGTGTTCGAGTAACCTGAACACATGAACACAATAACACCTGAACACCCGAACACATTTTTCAGTTAATCCCGCTGTAATCCACTTTTTGCCCCTCCGGCGCTTTGGGATTGGCGGGAGTGATTCCGCGGAGGGAAATGACGTAGCTGGCGACCTGCAAAATCTCATCCGGTTTCAGAATCGGCGCCCAGGAGATCATTCCTTTCACCGGAACCCCGTTGACAATGGTGTTAACGACGTCTCGGGTGCGGGCCCCGTGAATCCAGTATTCATCGGTCAGGTTAGGACCCACCGTGCCGCCGCCGTCCGGCGCGTGGCAGGGAGTGCAGTTTTTCTGATAAATTTCTTTTCCCTGCGCCAGGCTCTGTTCATCCTTCAGGGCGGCCACTTCAGCCGCTTCGCCCTCCTGGCCGGCAACTGCGGCCCCGGCCATGCCGCCGCCCGGGGTTTGGCGCTGCATTTCCGCCGCCAGGGTCATTTCCTTCAGGTATTGTTCCTTAGAAGAGTCCCCTACCTGCAAAACGTGGTAGTACACCAGGTAACCCAGGCCCCAGAAAATGGTAATGTAGAAGAGCCACAGCCACCACGGCGGCAACTCGTTATCTAATTCCTGGATGCCGTCAAAATCATGCTCCATCAATTCATCTTTAACTTTGACAGGTTTCTTAACCATGGCGATTGTCTCCGTTATTTGTCGTGGAATCCGTCTCCAGGGGAAGCTCTTTCATCTTTTTGATGATTTTTTTATCCAGCCGCGCCGCCCAAACGATGACGGCGATGAACAACGCCATGAAGATAAACAGCGCGATAATCGGCCAGATTTCGATCCCGGAGATAGAGTTCAGGATTTCTTTGATCATGTTTGATGCTCACTCTGTTAATGCTGCGTTGATAAACCGCTTAATACCGAGCGTAAAACGTAATGCGTAATGCGTACTGCGTAAAAACAATTCTCTGATATTATCTTGACAATGTCACATTGGGATTTTTTTGACCCCGACAAATCGGGGCAGGCAAGGATTAACAGGATGATCAGGATTTTAAATTGGATTTTTTACCAGATAGGTTGTCAAGTTCATCGTTTTTTATCCTGTAAATCCTGCTTGTGC
>WYBG01000299.1 GCA_011526015.1 Deltaproteobacteria bacterium
CATTGCTACAAAAAGATCGCCGGCAGCGCCCGGCATCCGCCGGGGAGGCTTTGAAACGCCTGGCCGGTATTCATCCGGAACACGGCTTACATATCGAGGATAGCTCTCCCCTGCCAACTGCCCCTGCTCCTGCTCCTGCCCCTGTCCCGCCCCGCCCTTTCTACCGGCGCTGGCTAATCCCGCTGTTGGCGGCGCTGCTGATTGCCGGCAGCATCGTATTTCTGCGCCCCCAAAAATCCCCCGAGACCACCGGAGGGGGTTCCTTTGCCCCTTCGGACAGCGCCGCCGTTTCCGGCGCCGCGGATTCAACCGCATCCCGCCAGGCCGTTACGCATCCTCCTGCCGCCCGGCAGCCGGGAGAGGAAAATCCGTTGCCCCGCAAAACCAGCGGGAGATTGCCGGAACCCGTTTCGTCGCTTCCCCGGAAGAATTCCCTATCTCCCGGGGAGGCAGAAAACCTCCTTCCGGCCAGCTTACGGGTCGAATGCCTGCCCTGGGCGGATATCTACATCGATGAACGAAAAATGGATACCACCCCCCTGGAGAATCCTCTCTCCCTTCCTCCCGGCAACCATACCGTGCGGCTCATCCATCCCCGCTACCCGGAGTATGCCCGGAACATCTCCTTGCAGCCGGGGCAAAAAATGGCCATTTCGGTCAATCTCGACACTCTTTGGGGCTATCTGGATTGCCGGGTGCATCCCTGGGGAGAAATTTACATCGACGGGCGGGCGATGGGGCAAACCCCGCTGGGCAAACCCCTCCCCCTGCCCCCCGGCCGGCACACTCTAACGATAGTGAATCCGCAATATTCCCGCTTTGACACCGCAATTTTCATTTCCCGGCGCGATACCCTGCGCTGGCAGCTGAATTTGGAGACCCGGAATGATAAATCTCCCGGCGGCTTGTAGTTTTTTTCGGGCTCCGGTATGCAAATTGCCAATAAGCTTCAAAAAGGATTCGTACGTTTTATGAGAAGATTGAATTTTACCATAAGCGCGGCATTCCTGCTCTCACTGCTAACCGCCCTGCCGGCGCGGGGGCAAACGCCAACCTGGACCACGGTGGGGCAAATCCCTCCCCTGGCCGGGGCCCAGGCGGTCGTAAAAGATACGCTCATTTATATCCTGGGAGGATATTATGATCCCGGGGCCATCGGCGCTTCCCTCAGTCCCATGATCTTTGTTTACAACCCCCGGCTCAATCGCCTTGACAGCCTGGGAGTTCTGATGATTACCGGCCGGGCGGGGTTTATTTCCGGGGTTCACGAAAATTCCCTTTATTATGTGGGCGGAGTGTGGAGCCTGAGCGGCCCCCCGTATGCGTTCAGCATGGAGCGCTGGGATTTCACCAATCCCCCGGCGGTGTATAACTTCAGCCCGGAGTTCAACCGCCGCAACGCCGCCGGCCTGCTGCACAACGGCAACATGTATTTGATCGGCGGGCAACCGGCGGGAAACGATACCCTCCCGCTAAGCTACATTGCGGAATACAATATCGGCCAGGCCAGCATTACCTACACCGAAGACAGCCTGTTCAACGCCCCGCCCCTGCCCTATCACCAGATGTCCGCCAACCTCGGCGACGATATCTATATCTTCGGAGGAGCGCGGTTTGGTATTTCTCGCCGGGTTTATAAATTCAATGCCCTCGATCACGGCTTCCAGGAAGTGAGCAGCCTGCCCCGGGAGCGCGCCGGGGGGGCGGCGGTGGCGGTGAACGATCAGCAAATCTATATCATCGGGGGATACAATGAGAATGCCTTTCCTTCGGCGCTGGACTCGGTTACGATCTACACCGTCAATCCCTCCGGCGGAAACTCCACCGAGCCCGGTCCCTCTCTGAACGTGAGCCGGCGCGACCTGGCCGCGGTGCGCTATATGAACTCCATCTACGTGTTTGGCGGGGTGGATCAGTTCGGATTCCCGGTTTCCTGGGTGGAAAAGCTGGATATTTCCACCGCCCTCCCGGAACCGCCCCCGGCGTTCGCGGTTGATTTCGAGCTTTATCCCAACTATCCCAATCCCTTTAACTCCGCGACCACCATTGAATACCGGCTCGGCAAGGCTGCTCACGTCCGTCTGGAGATCTACTCCGTTTTAGGGCAGCCCATCGCAATTCTGGCGGACGCCCGCCAGCAGCCGGGAATTTACCGGCTTCGCTGGGATGGCCGGGATCGACACGGGGCGCCGGTGAGCAGCGGCATCTATTTCTACAAACTGAGCAGCGGCGATTTTACGGACGTCAAAAAAATGATTCTCATTCAATGAAAAAATGTTGCTGGCTCTGGCTTCTTTTGTGGGGATTCTCTTCCGGCGCTCAGGCGCAACCCGATTCGCTGTCGCTGGAAACTATTCAGCAGAAATTAGAATCATTTGAATACCCGGAAGTGATCTCGCTTTCCGGCTGGTTGCTGGCCGGCCGGGCAGATATGTCTTCCGCGGACTCGCTGGAAATTCACCGCATGAGGGCAATCGCCTATTATTCCCTGGGAGACCGGCAGGCTTGCGGGAATGAATTTTTAGCTATCTTGCATATCCAGCCGGATTTTCAATGGGATCCGGTAAAAACTTCGCCGAAGATCATCCATTTTTTCGAAGAAACCCGCACGGAGTTCCTGGCCGGCCAGAAGGTTCCCGCAGCTCCGGACAGCGCCAAAATCGCCTCGGCCCTGCAAAATCTAACCCCGGCTTCGGGCAGCCTTCCGCCCCGTGGGGTGATCATGCGCTCCCTGCTGCTGCCCGGCTGGGGGCACCTGGCCAGCGGCCATTCCGCAAAGGGCTGGCTGATTACTGCCCTGGGGGTCGGCGCGCTGGGGTCGGCAATTTATTTCATCGGCGATACCCGCTCAAAAGAAGACGCCTACCTGAACGAAACCGACCCTGCGCTGATCGAGAGCCGCTACCAGGCTTATAATTCCGCTTACCGGAAGCGCAATTTGCTGGTGGCAGCCTATGCCGCGGTCTGGCTCTACGCCCAGGTGGATCTGCTCTATTTTTCCAAAAAGGGGAATTCCGCCCGGTCAAATGCTCAAAACGCGCTCCGGGTGCGATTTTTGCCGGAGTTTCATCTCTCCGGGAAGACGTCTCCCGCGATACAAATGCGCATGGCGCTCGCCTGGTAAGCGCGGGAATGATGCAGGTTTCGCCACGAAGAATCTGCGTTGCTGCGAAAAATTTTCGTAGCAACGAGGTGAGTGGGGGATTGGTGAGTGATGAGCGGTGGGCGATTAGCGGCGAGTGATAAGCGCGTGAGTGATGTTTCGCCGGTGCGATTTATACTCGTTCAGGGTTAGTTTTACACTGTCATGCCCGCGAAAGCGGGCATCCATAAGTTGTTGGTAATTCTGGATTCCCGCTTTCGCGCATAGGCGTAAACCTAAGCGAATTGGGACTAAACCACTCTCGAATATATCACCCCTCCGGGGTTTAGTCGGTTTTAATGGGGCATTGGGGCTATAAACATATCACCCCTTCGGGGTTACGGGCTGGCAGTGGCTCAAAAAAACTGCGGAGCAGTGAC
>WYBG01000300.1 GCA_011526015.1 Deltaproteobacteria bacterium
GCGAAGGCGGGAATCCAGAAAAGTGGCTTAGAATATGGATTCCCACTCCCCGTATTCACGGGGACAAGCTTCGTGGGAATGACAGACGAAAGGATAAGCGGCCAAAATTTCCGAATTTTTCATAGCGTTAAAATGTTACATTTTATTCACAGTAGGCAAGTAGGCAATATTTTCTGCCTGCCCCTGCTCCTGCACGATTGCCTACTGCCTGCCGGTGACCGCCGCAAACGCCCGCTCCACCGCCTCCCCGGGCGTGTCCGCCGCCGCCACTCCCGGCACTTCGTTCCAGGAGTTCAATCCGAATACCGGTTTGTTCAGTTGCAGGGCATAGGCGATTTCCGAGAGGGTTCCGTATCTTCCGTCCACCGCGATTACCGCCGCGGCGGTGCGGATGATCACGATGTTGCGCCCGATGCCCATGCCGGTGGCCACGGGGATTTTTACATAGGGATTGGCATCCTCGATATGGTTTCCCGGGAGAATACCGATGGTCAGCCCCCCGGCTTCGCAAGCGCCTTTGCAGGCCGCTTCCATCACCCCGGACAGCCCCCCGCAGATGACGATGCCGCCTCTTTCAGCAATCAGCCGCCCCACGGTTTCCGCGACGGCGTAATCCGCCTGCGAACATTCGCTTCCGCCGATCACGGCGATGATGGGTGCTGTGGTTTTCATAGTGGTTTATGGTTTTGCATGGCGCAGAGCGCATAGCGTAAAAATTTGGCTTGCTGCATCCGGCGCTATGCACTCTGCGCTAAAATTCCGCGTTCCGCGGGGTGCGCGGGAAGGGGCTTACGTCGCGGATGTTCTCCATCCCGGTGGCGTACATGATCGCCCGCTCGAATCCCAGGCCGAACCCGGCGTGGGGCACGGTTCCGTAGCGGCGCAAATCCAGGTACCACCAGTAGTCCTGCAAATTCAGCCCCATCTCAACGATGCGGTTTTTCAGCATTTCGTAGCGTTCTTCCCGCTGGCTGCCCCCGATAATCTCTCCCACTCCCGGCACCAGCAGGTCCATCGCCGCCACGGTTTTATTGTCGTCATTCACCCGCATGTAAAACGCTTTGATATCTTTAGGATAATCGGTCACGAAAACCGGCTTCCCGAAGAGCTTCTCGGTGAGATAGCGTTCGTGCTCGGTTTGCAGGTCTTTGCCCCACTCTACCGGGAATTCAAATTGATGATCGGCTCTTTTCAACAATTCGACGGCTTCGCTGTAGGTAATCCGCTCGAAATTGGAGTGGATCACGTTTTCCAGGCGCTGAAAGAGAGTTTTGTCGATCCAGGTGTTGAAGAATTCCATCTCCTCCGGGGCTTGCTCCATCACGTATTGGAAAATATATTTGACCATCTCTTCCGCCAGGTCCATGTCAACGTTCAAATCCGCGAAAGCGATTTCCGGCTCGATCATCCAGAACTCCGAGGCGTGGCGGGCGGTATTGGAATTTTCCGCCCGGAAGGTGGGGCCGAAAGTATAAACGTTGCGGAAGGCCATGCAGTGGGTTTCCACTTCCAACTGCCCGCTGACGGTGAGGTTGGTTTCTTTGGAGAAAAAATCCTGGCTGAAGTCGATCTTCCCCTGCTCGTCGCGCGGGGGGTTGCCCAATTCCAAAGTGGTCACCCGGAACATCTCTCCCGCGCCTTCAGCGTCGCTGCCGGTAATAATGGGCGTGTGCACGTAGATGAATCCCCGCTCCTGGAAAAACTTGTGGATGGTAAAGGCCAGCAGCGAGCGCACCTTGAACACCGCAAAAAAAGTATTGGTACGGGGCCGCAAATGGGCGATGGTGCGCAGGAATTCGAAAGAGTGCCGTTTCTTTTGCAGGGGATAATCGTTCTCGGCAAGCCCCACCAGCTTGATGCTCTCCGCTTTCAGCTCCACCGGCTGTTTGGCCCCCGGGGATTCTACCAGGGTTCCCTGAACTTCAATGGAAGAAGCGATGGTCAGTTTACCTACTTCTTCAAAATTGGGAAGCGAGGGCTCGAAGACCACCTGGAGGTTCTTGAAAAAACTGCCGTCGTTAAGCTCGATGAACCCAAGCTCTTTAGAGCTGCGCACGGTGCGAATCCACCCCGCAACGGTGACTTTTTGATGGAGATAAGCCTGCGGCTCCCGCAAAATCTCTTTCACAAGGGTGTATTTCATGGTTTTCCTTCTAATTTGAATCCCTGGTAATGGCTCTTTTGGCGAAGCCATAGATACCTACACTCACCCCGGCGCCCGGGGCGTTTCCGGCAGGCCATATTATCGGCGCTTCTCCGCGATTCCTTACCCCCTCGCTTGCCGGAAGTGCGAGGGGTATGCCTGGAATGCGCTGCGCAATGCTCTGCATCGCGGCGTGAGCGACGGTTTCCGCCAAAGGGTGCACATGGCAATCGCCGGACAATTTCTGTCCCGATTTGCTACTCGATGCAGAGCATCACCGGCGGCGTTCACACGCAGAGCGTGTGAACGAGTAGCAGCTGTGTAACCTCAGTCGTTAACTCAGGCCTTGAACCCGCTCAAAGCCTCCAGCACCTCATCGATGTCGCTTTCGGTGTGGGCGGCGTTGATCTGGAAACGAATGGTCTCGTCCCCGCGCGGCACCACCGGGAAGGTCA
>WYBG01000301.1 GCA_011526015.1 Deltaproteobacteria bacterium
ACCACCTCATGGTCGTCGAAGTGGACTTTTTTACCGGCAAATTCCTGGTAGGTCTCGTGCCCCTTTCCGGCAATCAGGATGATCTCATTCTTTCGCGCCTGCTTCAGCGCGGTTTCGATGGCGGCGCGGCGATCCGGGATCACCTGCACTTTGGCGCGGTCGTAAATGCCGCTTTGAATCTGCTCCAAAATCTTTTCCGGATCTTCGCCGCGGGGATTGTCGTTGGTCAAAATCACCCGGTCGGCGTAATCCTCGGCGATTTTCCCCATGCGGGGGCGTTTTTCCGCGTCGCGCTCGCCCCCGCAGCCGAATACCACGGTGAGGCGGGGAGGCTTGAATTCCAACAGCGCTTCCAACATCCGCTGCAGCGCGTCCGGGGAGTGGGCGTAGTCGATATAGACCCGGTATCCCCGGGCGGAGAGATATTTCTCGCTGCGCCCGGGAACCCGGCGAAGCTTTTCGATCCCCCGGGTGATGTATTCTTCCAACAATCCTAAGGAGATCGCCGCAGTCGCGGCGGCCATCAGATTGTAAATATTGAACCGCCCTACCAGCGCGCTGCTGAAGAACATCTCCCCGGAAGGCGTCGCCAGGGTTACGAACATGCCCTCGGAAAGCACCTGGTAGGATTTCAGTCGCACCGTCGCTTCGGGATCGGAAAACGAATAGGTAAACGCATCGCCTTTGCTGCTTTGCAGGATGCGCCGGCTGTAAGGATCATCCAGGTTGACCACCGCGCGGTCGTTCTCCTGCAAATTGTCAAAGAGTTTTTTTTTCGCTAAGAAGTATTTCTCCATGGTTTTGTGAAAATCCAGGTGGTCATGCCCTAAATTGGTGAACACCGCCGCCCGAAAAGGCACGCCGTCGGTGCGGTGCAGCGCCAGGGCGTGGGAAGAGACCTCCATCACCACGCTTTTGTGCCCCTGGCGGTGCATATCGTAAAAGGTGCGGTGCAAATCCAGCGACTCCGGGGTGGTGCGTTCCGAGGGAGTGCGCTGCTCCCCGATAACCGTCTCCACGGTGCTGATCAGCCCCGGTTTCCAGCTTGCCTCCCGCAAAATCGAGTGCAGCAGGTAGGCGGTGGTGGTTTTGCCGTTAGTGCCGGTAATTCCCACGATTTTCAATTCCTCAACCGCGTTTTCGTAAAAATTGCGGGCGATGAAGGGCAGCCAGCGCCGGGTATCCTTCACCTGCACGATCACCGCGCCTTCGATGGCGGGCATCTCTTCCACGATGAACGCCCGGCAGCCTCGCTCGTACACCTGTTGAATAAAGCGATGCCCGTCCTGCCGCAGCCCGCGAATGGCGATAAAAATATCCTCCTTTGCTACTTTGCGGGAATCGTACTGAATATCCCGCACGATGGTAGAGAGGTCTCCCCGCGCGCTGATCACCGGCAGATCTCCCATGATTTCGGAGATGCGTTTCATGTCGGGTTACACACCAGCTTTACTTTTGTGTTTTGCTGCATCCGCTGCCCGGCCCCCGGCAACTGCCTTACCACCACCCCGCTGCCTTCTACTTCCACCGGTATATCCCAGGTCGAGAGCACTTGCAGCGCCTCCTTCAAGGTGAGGCCGGTTACCCGGGGCATCAGCGCGCGCCGGGGATCGCCGGCGGCTTCGGTAAACAGGCGCACCTTTTCCTTCCCGCTCAGCGGGGTGTATGCGGAAGGCTCCTGGCGATAGACCGTCGAACCCTTGCCGACGATCTCGTATTCCAGATCCTTCTTCTTCAGCATCCGGGAGGCTTTATTGACGGCCAGCCCTTCCAGAGCCGGCATGAGATTTTTCACTTCCGGCAGATCCGCACGGGCGTAAACCACGTTGGCGGATTTTTTTTCTTCCGACTCCGCCGGCCGGTCCCATTGGGGCAGGTCATTTTGAGGCAGGCCGATGATCCGCCGGGCAATGTCGCGAAACGCCGGCGCCGCTACCTGGCTGCCGTAGTAACCGAGGCGCGGGTTGTTGATCACCACCAACAGCACGAACCGGGGCGCTTCCACGGGAAAGAATCCCACGAAGGAAGCGATGTGGCTGTTGGATGAAAAGGTATTGGTATTGCGATCCAGTTTCTGGGCGGTGCCGGTTTTACCGCCAATACTGATGCCCTCGATGCGCGCGTTTTTCCCGGTTCCGTTTTCCACCACTCCTTGAAGGATGGTTCTCATCTGCCGGGCGGTCTCCGGGGAGACGGCCTGGCGGATGGGCCGGGAGCGGTTTTCCTTATGCTCTTTTCCTTTTGAATCCACCACCCGGCGCACCAGGTAGGGCTGCATCAACTGGCCGCCGTTGGCGACGGCGGCGTAGGCGCTGGCAATTTGCAGGGGCGTCACCGCCACCTCGTATCCGATACTCATGAATGAAAGGGAGTGGCGGGAGTATTCCGCCGGTTTGTGCAAAATACCGCCGACTTCCGCGGGCAGGTCGATGCCGGTGGGCGCCCCGAAGCCGAAATCGCGGGCGTAGCGGTAAAATACCGGCGTTTTGAACCGTTTGGAAAGCTTGATCACCCCGATATTGCTGGAATTTTCGAACACCTGCCGGGCGGTCAAATTCCCGTAGCGCTGGTGGTCTTTAATGACCTTCTGGGCCATGGGGTAGGAACCGTTTTCACAGAAAATCACTTCGTTTTGCATATCTAAGTGCAACTGTTCTAAGCACAGGGCCAGGGAAACCATTTTGAAGGTGGAGCCGGGCTCGTACAAATCGGTGATGGCGCGGTTGAGGTAGCGCTCCATGGAGTAGCGGTTGTACTCGTTGGGATTATAGCCCGGGTAGTTGGCCATCCCCAGAATCTCCCCGCTGAGCGGGTTCATTAAAATGGCCGACCCGCTGCCGGCCTGGTGGGCCTCTACCGCTTTTTTGACCTCCTCTTCTAAAATGCCCTGGTACACCACGTCGATGGTGGTTTCGAGGTGCATTCCGTTCACCGGCTCGGAGGTGGGAAAGTCCAGGTTGGGGAACTGGTTGCCCAGGGCGTCGCGCAGGTAGATCGACCAGCCGGGAGTTCCTTTGAGAAATTCATCGTAGCCCATCTCCAGGCCGGCTTTGGCGTGGTTGTCGAAATCGCAGTAGCCGAGCAGGTGCGCTCCCGTCTGGCCGTAGGGATAGTAGCGGCTGAATTTTTTCTCCAGGATGACCCCCTGCAATTTGAGCGCCCGGATTTTCTCCGCCGCCTCCGGGGTCAAACGGTGCGCCAGGTACACGAACGGTTTGCTGGTTCGCACCTTCTGCAGCACGCTGTTGCGGGACTGCTGGATGAGATCGGCAATTTTCCGGGCGTTGGTCTCCGGGTTTTTCAGCAGTTTAGGGCGAACCGCCAGGGAATAATAGATCAAATCCGTGGCCAACACCTGGCCGTTGCGGTCGATGATATTTCCCCGCTGCGCCGGCAGCACCAGGCGGTTTTCCATCTGCCCCCGGGCGATTTTTTCATACTTCCCATGAGAAAAAACCTGGATAATAGCCAGCTTGATCACCACCAGCAGCAATCCCAATATCCAAAAAATCCCTAACACCACCAGGCGGTAGTGGGGAAGCGGGGGGGAAGATTTTGGCCGGGCGGGTTTATTGATCCGCCTGCCGGTCTTTTCCAACATAGTAGCGCCAGCTTTTTTTATCGACTTTAAAGATCAGCGGTTCTTCAACCGTGGGCTTCAAGCCCAATTTTTCACCGGAGATTTGCGCGACCCGGTGGTATTTGGTCAACCGGGAATTGACCTGCGCCTGGTGGCGGCTCACTTCGCTCTCCAGCCGCAGGACTTCGGATTTTAGTTTTTGAATATCCTTGGTGAATTCGACAATTTTATAATCTTTCCATTGATAGAGCAAAAACGCCAGGCTGAGCAGGATCAGCGCCAGGAAAACCGTTACCACGTAGAGCGCCTGCTGCACCCCCTGTTTGAGATAATAGGCATTTCGCCCGGCCCGGGCGGGGGAGCGCCGCTGCTTTTCCACCGTTTTTTTCCGGGGCGGTTCCGCCCGCTTCGGCTCCCGCAGCACCCTGGAGCGCCCCGGGGCGGGTTTAGGCGTATTTTTAGCGCGAGGGTGTTTCATATTACCCCGGGCCCTCCCGGTAAGGCACGATCTTTTCCGCCGCCCGCAGTTTGGCGCTGCGCGCCCGGGAATTGGCGCGGATTTCATCCTCTCCCGGCGACAGGGGCCGGCGGGTTAAAATTTCCAGCTCCCGAACCTTATTGCAAACGCAGGCGGGCAACTCCGGCGGGCAGACACAACTCCGGTATTTTTCCCGGAAAAATTCTTTTACGATGCGGTCTTCTAAGGAATGATAACTGATCACCACCAGCCTCCCCCCTTGCTTCAATACCTGGAAAGCCGCCTCCAGCGAGGCGCGCAGGCGCTCCAGCTCCCGGTTCACTTCGATCCGGATCGCCTGGAACACCCGCGCCAGGGATTTATTCAAAAAGCGCTCGCCCACTACCGAGCGCACGATTGCCGCCAGATCGCCGGCGGTGCGAAATTCCGCGGTTTCCCGGCGCCGGGAAATTTCCCGGGCGATGGCCCGCCAATGCCGCTCTTCCCCGAATTCCCGGATAATTCGCCCGATAGCCTCTTGCGAATAACCGTTCAGCACCACTGCTGCGGTAACTTTCTGCCGCGGATCAAAGCGCATATCCAGAGGCCCCTCGCTTTGGTAACTGAACCCGCGGCGCTCTTCATCCACCTGGAAAGAAGAAATTCCCAGGTCGTAGAGAACGCCGTCCACCGGATACTTCCCGGCTTCGTGCAATACCACTTCCAACTGGTCGAAAAAAGCCTGTTGCAAGTACTTGTTGGGGAAGCGGCTCAATCTTTGCGCGGCATATTCTATCGCTTCAGGGTCGGCGTCGATTCCGATTAAAAACGCGCGGGGAGAAGTCCGTTCCAGAATTGCATAACTATGGCCGCCGCCCCCAAGCGTGCAATCAACATACACCCCTTCCTGATTATGAACCAGGTACTCTATCGCCGGCTTTGCCAGCGCCGGCTGGTGAAATCCCTTTTCCATACCTGCGATCCCTGCAAGGTTATATATCCAGATCCCGAACGATGTTCTGGTAATCCGTTTCGGTCGCCTCCACAAATTGCTGGTATTTGTCCGGGTTCCAAATTTCGAGTTTGTTCTGGTAGCCAACGATCAGAATTTCACTGTCCAGGTTGGCGTATTCGATCAAATCGGCGCTGAGGTTCAAGCGCCCCTGCTTGTCGATCTTCTGCTCCCCGGCCTGGTACATCAGCCGCCGGGAGATCAGCCCGAACTCCCGCTCGGTTTGCACCTTTCGCCGGATGTCCTCTATTAAGTAACGCCAGGAGGTAAGGGGGTACACGCCAATGCAGGGATGGGTTCCGCGAACCAGCATGAGGGAATCTTCATCTTCCGGCTGAAGATTCCTGCGAAACCTGGCGGGGAAATTGATTCGCCCTTTGTTATCCAGGGTACTGTTGACGCTGCCCCAAAACCCGTTCATTTCGCCCTTATTCCCCACTTTAATGGAATTAAGTGGATTTTTCTCCACTGCAAATATCGACGGTTTTAGGGAATAAATCAAGAGAAAATTCAAAATGTGGCAGAAAAAGGCAGGAAATCAATAGGGAAGGATACAAATATCCCCTGCGGGAGAAGGCTTCGAAACGAATTGGCAATTGCCAATACTTCTTTAAAGGATCAACATCCCGTCCCCGTAACTGAAAAACCGGTAAGAGCTTTTGATCGCCTCCCGGTAGGCTTCCATCATAAAGTCGTGATGGGTAAACGCGGATACCAACATCAGCAGGGTAGAGCGGGGCAGGTGGAAATTGGTGATCAGGCGATCCACCGCCCGGAATTGATGGGGCGGGTAGATGAATTTGTCGGTCCACCCCTTGCCTACGCGCACCAGGCCGCTGCGGTCCGCCACCGTCTCCAGCACCCGGGCGCAGGTAGTTCCCACCACCACCAGCGCTTTGCCGGCTTCCCGGGCCTTGTTGATAATTTCAGCCGACTCTTCGCTGATATCATAGTATTCGGACTGCATCTGGTGGCGGGAAATATCATCCACCTGCACCGGTTTGAAGGTTCCTAATCCCACGTGCAGGGTAACGGGAGCGATTTTGACCCCTTTCTCTACCAGTTGATCCAATATTCCCTGGGTGAAGTGCAGCCCCGCGGTAGGCGCGGCAACCGCTCCTAATTTTTTGGCGTACACGGTCTGGTAGTACTCCCGGTCGATGGCTTCCGGCTGGCGTTTGATGTAGGGCGGCAGGGGCATCTGCCCGACTTCTTCCAGCGATTTATAAAAATCGCCGTTGCAGTGTACTTCGATAATCCGTCCTCCGGATACGGTGTTGTCGATGATGTCGCAAAAGAATTCTTTGCTGAATACGATTTTGTTTCCCAATCGCACTTTGCGGGCCGGCTTGACCATCACTTCCCAAATGCCGTTTTCCAGGTTGCGCAGCAGGAATACCTCTACCTTTGCGCCGGTTTTATCCTTGGTGCCGACCAGGCGGGCGGGGAATACCCGGGTATCGTTTATTACCAGGCAGTCGCCGGGGTTGATGAACTCCCCCACCTCTTTGAAACTGCGATGCTGAATTTCCCGGGCCTGGCGGTTCAACACCATCATCCGGCTCTCTTCGCGCTTCGGCAAAGGATACTGGGCGATCAACCCCGGGGGAAGCTCATAATCGAAATCGGAGAGTTTCAATTTCATATTGCCGTCGTCGTCAAAAAAGTTCTTGCTGAAATCCATGATTCCTCTGCCTGTAATTAAAATGTTCATACGCCAGGGGCGTGGCGACGCGCCCCCGGGGGGTTCGCTTGATAAATCCCTCTTGAATCAAATAGGGTTCGTAGATCTCTTCGATGGTCTCGCTCTCTTCGCTCACCGCCACGGCAATGGTATTGATCCCTACCGGGCCGCCGTTATATTTCTCGATAATGGTGCGGATGATGCGCTTGTCCATCTCATCCAGCCCTAACTCGTCCACTTCTAACATTTGCAGGGCCTGGTCGGCCACTTCCCGGGTAATGTTCCCCTCCGCTTTCACCTGGGCGAAGTCGCGGG
>WYBG01000302.1 GCA_011526015.1 Deltaproteobacteria bacterium
CCATTAATCCACTAATCCATTACTCCCCTACTTCATCAATCCAATACTCCATCAACCCATACCCCCCAAACACTCAAACCCCCCTGAATTTGATCACCATAAAGGTCAAATCATCGTGCAATGGGGTATCGCCGATGAAGGCGGTGACTTCGTCGAGGATATGGCGTTTGATCTGCGCGGCGTTAAGCTGGCCGGCCCGCCTGGCCAGGGAGGCCAGCCGCTCCTCTCCGAATTCCTCCCCGGCGTGATTGCGCGCCTCCACCAGACCGTCGGTGAACAACAGCAGGAAATCCCCGGCCTGAAACTGCACGCTGTGAACCTCGGCGGTGGCGTCGAACACGCTTCCCGGGTCCATCCCGATTCCCAGCCCTTGCGGCTGCAAGAAACTGATTTCCGAAGATGAATGGCGGTAAAATACCGGGGGGGAGTGCCCGGCGCGTACAAATTGAAACGTTTGTTGCCCGGGAATGAATTTCCCGACAATGGCGGTCAGAAAATTCTTCCGTTCGATGGTGCTGTAAAAAATGCGGTTGGCGCGGCAAACCAGTTCTTTGGGGTCGTTCAAGGCGCTCGCCAGGGTCTGGATTACCCCTTTGAACTCCGCCATGTAAAAGGCCGCGGAGGTTCCCTTGCCGGACACGTCCCCGATCACCACCCCCGGCTTCCCGTCGGCGAACTCGATGAAATCGTAATAATCCCCTCCCACCTCGTTGGCGGTAAGGAAAAAACGCTCCAATTCGAAGCCGGGAATGCGGGGCAGGGTCTGCGGCAGCAGTTTGAGCTGCACTTCCCGGGCCACCCGCAGCTCCTGCTCCAACCGTTCCCGCTCCAGGGAGGATTGCCAGAGCTGGGCGTTTTCCAGGGCGATGGCGGACTGGTTGGCGAATCCTTCTAAGAGCGAAACGTCGTCATTATCGAACCCGTACGATTGGGATTTGCTGGCATAGATGATGCCCATCAGTTGCTCCCGGCTGGAAAAGAGCGGCGCGGCGACCAGGGAACGAAGGTCTTTTTTCCAGTGCAGCAATTCCTGCCCATGGGGACTCTGGCCCATATCATTGATGAGCAGGGGCTTTTTCTGGTACACCAGGTCGTGATTTAATCCTTCGATCCGGTCCAGGGGATTATTGAGGATTTGCTGCTGGGTCAGGTTGATATGGGAGATGAGGGTCAGCTTATTGGGTTCGCTCTCGAACATCTCCAGCCAGGCGCTCTGGCTGCCAAGCACTTCCGCGGTAAGCTGGGTAATCATCTGGGGCAATTTTTGGTAATCCAACTGGGTATTCAACTTCCGGGTAAAACCGTACAGGGAATTGACTTCCTTCAATTTGCGATCCACCGCCCGGGCGGTGGGCAGGTGCACCAGCAGGGTAATCATGGCCAATCCGCCGTAGAGGATCAGGAACACCCAGGCGATCTCGGCAAAATTTGCCAGGATCAGGCTATAGCGCTGCAAATAGGGGTTAAAGAGCACGTCCCGCACGGTAATTATCTCGACGAATACAAAAATGCCGGCAAAAAAATAGATGAATTTCTGGCGGCGGGGCAGGTAGGTAATCCAGTCGTTCCGGAACGACAAGAATAGAATGATCACAATTAAGGACCAGGCCAGGATAACGTTATAGACGCTGCTGCCGGCCGTTCCCCGCCAGATCACCGAAAAATTCACGATTTGGCCGGCTGAATACACCCAGGCGGTGCTGAGCGCCAGCAAAATGATGAAGAGATTTAAATAGAGCCGGGTGGTGCGGCGCTGCTTATAGAAAATCAATTGGTGCAGGATCATCAAGATGGGCACCAGGGTAAAGATCGCTAACAGGCCGGCCAGGTTGTGGAACAGCACGTATGAGAGGTTCGCCCCCGCGCCGGCCGGTGCGCTTTCCGCTTCGATGAAATCGGGAAAGACCAGCTTCAGCAAAAAGGCCCCCAGGAAGTTAGCCGTGAGCAGCACCACCAGCCGCCATAGTTTTTGCGACAGCGGCAACTCCCCCGGGCGCAGGCGCTCTTTCGCCGCCTGGCGCCAGAGCAAGATCAGCCCGATGATCAAGAGAGTGCGAAGATTTTCCAGGGAGAAGGTCACCACCGTGAAATCCAACCGCAGGCCGAAATAGCCCGCCAGGGTGAAAACGCTCTCGCTAAGGAAAATCCCCGCGATGGACACCAGGATGAGGACGTAGAGCAGCTTGCCGGGTAATTGTAATCTCATAACAAATCAAGTAAAAGGAAAAAGGATAAAGGATCAGGATATACTCGTTAAGGCTTAAAACTTCATAGATAGAATGTCATTCCCGCGAGGGCGCAGCACAAATTGCACAAGTAGCGAAATTTATGAATGAATAGCCCCGCGCTTCAGCGCGGCGGATGCAAAGTTCCCAAATCTCCTTTTGGGGCTTCAGCCCCGTGTTTTGGCAACACTCGGGGCTGAAGCCCCGACTTAATTTTCGTTGGATTTTCTTTTCCCCGCGCTGAAGCGCGGGGCTATTGATCTATAAGTTTGTGCAATTTGTGCTGCGCCCTTCCCGTGAAAGCGGGAATCCAGTATTTTCAAGGGATTATGGATGCCCGCTTTCGCGGGCATGACAGTGTAAAACTAATCCTTATCGAGTATGAAAAGCCTGGTCTGCCGCAAAATAGCATCGTTGAGCATAGCTCCCCCTTGGGGGAGGAAACCCGGGCCACGCGGGATGATTTGAAAAATATCGCATTATTCGATGTACACCCGCAAAGGGCGGTAGAGGTACGAGTTTCCATCCAGGTCCCGGGATTCGCTGATAAAGCTGCCCTGGGAATCATAGAGGCGGAGCAGGTTTCCGTAGTAATCCACGATCAGCAGGGAGTGGTCGTAAGGATTGATTTGGATGTCTTCGACCTGCTTGAATCCGGGCCAGTGCAATTGACGGCTGCCGTCCGGGGAAAGTTGCACCACCTGATCGTCGCCGGAAGGGAGGTCTTCCGCGAGGTAGTAGTGGGAAGCTCCCCCGCCCACCCGCAGGCGGTAGAAAAATCCCTCCACTTCCAGGCTGTCTTCCGGCGCGGCGGTTGCGGAAACGCGATAGAGAATGCTCCGGCGCTCGCCTTCCGAGGCGCAGAGAATGTATGCGCCGGCGCCTTCCAAATCCAGGTCTTTCCCCCGGTAATTTTGCCGCAGCGGAATAGTATCCCGGGGGTACTGCGGATCGTTGAGGCGGATGGCCTGCACCCGGGTATCTCCTAAGGCGAACAGGCGGTTCGAGGGCCGGTGAAAGCGAATCCGGCTGAAAATCTCCGTGGAGTCCAGGGTAATGATTTCCCCGATGCTCTCAGTCCTGAAAACGAAGACCGTGGATTTACCCCGGTCTAAGAGGAAGACACTTTCATCGAGGGAATTATATTCAACGTCCACCACGTTGCTGATCCCCGCCGGGTAAAACAACTTCTCCTGCCCGGTGAAGCGGTTGAAACGGCTGATGACATTGGTGAACTGGGGATAAGTGAACCAGATGCTGGAATCATCGGGAACTGCCGCCCATTCCCGTGCGGCGTAAAACAGGGGATACGCCGCAAAGACGTGGAGCAGGTCGTAACTGAGGCGCCTGAGCACGTAGCCGTTATCCTCCAGCGCCCAGTAAGAGCCGGGGCCCGGGTAGGCCTTGTTGGTCTTCGAGGGCAGGCTTTCCAGACCCTGCCCGACCACGCTCATTTTATAATAGTACCAGCATCCCGGTTGAATGTCTTCGTCAATGTAAGAAAATTGCGAGGGAGGGAAATCCAGGTAAAGCGCAAACGAATCCGGCGAATCCACCGCCCGGTAGAGCCGGAAGCCCTGGTAATCCTCGATGGCCTGGTTCAGCGACCAGTTCAGGGTGATCCGCTCCGCGGCCGGCTCCAGTTCCAGGGAGACCGGGGGTCGGTTCACGGCAGGGTCGAAGGGATTATTGCGCGGGCGCTCCAGGCAGCCGGGCAGAAGCCATACCGGGATAATGAGCAGCAAGAAAAAGGAACAGTGTTTCAAAAATTTATTTTTCATTCCGCATCGTTAAACTCTTGAAGGTGTAAAGCCTGCCCCGGGTTCCCCCCATCCGCCCCTTATACTCATCCAACCATCCGCTCATTCCCCATTCACCCAATGCCGGGTGCAAATTTAATGCGCACTTCGCGGTTCTGCACGTGATAAAAATATGGTTTTGAGAGCCGGGGAGTTCCGATAAAGGGGGGCATTGACTGCTTGCACAAAAACCCAGGCTTTCATGCGGGGGGTGGGGAACTCCCTCTCGAACAATTCTCTCAAAAACTTCCATTTCCCGGGAAAGTTTATTATCTTCCACCCGACTAACTCAACAGAGGAGTAACGATAATGGCCTTAAAAAACAGTTTCGGAATTCTTGATAATCTCTTGATCGGAAACAAATCCTACCAATTTTTCAATCTGAAAAAGTTAGAAGATCAAAAACTGGCAAATCTATCCCGGATGCCTTTCTCCATCCGGGTGCTGCTGGAAAACCTGCTCCGCAACGAGGACGGGCGCCTGGTTACCCGGCAGGACGTCGAAAAAATTTTGGAATACGATTCCCGCCGGGTGCAGGATAAGGAAATTCCCTTTATGCCCGCCCGGGTGGTGCTGCAGGATTTTACCGGCGTTCCCGCGGTGGTGGATCTGGCGGTAATGCGCGACGCCATGGTGCAGTTGAAGGGCAATCCTTCCCGCATCAACCCCATCGTGCGCGCCGACCTGGTGATCGACCACTCCGTGCAGGTGGACGCTTTCGGCAGCGCCGACGCCTTTCTTTTCAATACCCGCATGGAGTTCGAGCGCAACAAAGAGCGTTACGCCCTGATGCGCTGGGCCCAGGGCAGTTTCCGGAATTTCAGCGTGGTGCCCCCGGGAACCGGCATCGTACACCAGGTGAACTTAGAGTACCTGGCCTCCGTGGTGATGGCCGGGGAAGCCGGCGGGGAAACCATCGCCTACCCGGATACCTTAGTGGGAACCGACTCCCACACTACCATGATCAACGGCCTGAGCGTGTTAGGCTGGGGCGTGGGCGGCATCGAAGCGGAGGCGGTGATGTTGGGGCAGCCGTATTACATGCTCCTGCCGGAAGTCATCGGTTTCAAGCTGACCGGGCAATTGCCGGAAGGCGCTACGGCCACGGACCTGGTGCTGGTCGTTACCCAGATGCTGCGCAAAAAGGGCGTGGTGGGAAAATTCGTGGAATTTTACGGATCCGGATTGAGCCAGTTGAACTTAGCCGACCGCGCCACCATCGCCAACATGGCCCCGGAATACGGCGCGACTATGGGCTTTTTCCCCATCGACCAAATGACCCTGGATTACCTGCGCCTCACCGGCCGGGAGGACGCCCAAATTCAACTGGTGGAAGCCTACGCAAAGGCGCAGGGGCTTTTCCGCAGCGATGATACCCCGGATCCGGTTTATACCGACGCCATGGAGCTGGATTTACGCACGGTTGTGCCCAGCCTGGCCGGCCCCCGCCGCCCGCAGGACCGCATCGTCCTTAGCGACATGAAAAAAGCTTTCGACGAGGCGATGCAGAATACCTACACCAACGTCAAATCAGATCGCAAAGCCGCAGTGGTAGCGACCCATAACGGTGAAACCTTCACCCTGCGCCACGGCTCCGTGGTGATTGCCGCGATTACCAGCTGCACCAACACCTCTAACCCCTCGGTGATGGTCGCGGCCGGGCTGGTGGCCAAAAAAGCGCTGGAAAAAGGGCTGAAAAGCAAACCCTGGGTGAAAACCAGCCTGGCGCCCGGCTCCCAGGTGGTGCCGGAATATCTGAAACGCGCCGGTTTGATGGAAGCCCTGGAAGCGCAGCGTTTCCACCTGGTGGGATTCGGCTGCACTACCTGCATCGGGAACAGCGGGCCGCTGCCGGAGGAGATCGACACAGCGGTAAAACAGGGCAACCTGGTCGCCGCGGCGGTGCTGAGCGGCAACCGCAACTTCGAGGGGCGGGTGCATCCCACGGTGCGCGCCAACTACCTCGCCTCTCCCCCGTTGGTGGTGGCCTACGCCCTGGCCGGCCGGGTGGACATAGATTTGGATACGGAACCGCTCGGCAACGATGAAAAGGGCAAGCCGGTATTTCTGCGCGACGTCTGGCCTACCCAGGCGGAAATCAAGGCCGCGGTGGAAGCCTCCCTCTCCCCGGAAATGTTCGTAACGAAATATGCCGCGGTGTACGACGGCGACGCGGATTGGCGCTCCCTGCGCAACGGCAAAAGCGAAATCTACCACTGGGACATAACTTCGACTTACATCAAAAAACCCCCTTTCTTTGAAGATATGCCCATGAAGCCCGGCGAACTCGCCGATATTCACGGCGCCCGGGTGCTGGCATTATTGGGCGATTCCGTAACCACCGACCACATCTCCCCGGCCGGTTCCATCCAGTTGGACAGCCCCGCCGGTGAATACCTGATCGCTCATGGGGTGGAGTGGAAAGATTTCAACTCCTACGGTTCCCGGCGCGGAAACCACGAGGTAATGATGCGCGGCACCTTCGCCAATATCCGCATCAAAAACCAGTTGCTGC
>WYBG01000303.1 GCA_011526015.1 Deltaproteobacteria bacterium
ACGCCGAATACCTGCGCGGGCTGGGCTTTGACGACGTTGCGATCCACTGGCACCGCCCCGGTTTTGCGAATTGTAAAGAGTTTATTCCCCTGCCCGCCTCACGCTCGGAGGAGAGCGCCGCCCTCCGCTACGCCTTCTCCCGGGGCCAGAGCGGCCTGGCCGGGCGTTTAAAACTGCTGGCCGGAAGAGTGGCATTGATTAGTGGATTGCTGCCCCGCCTGGTACCCTGTTTCAGCGTGGTAGCGAGGAAAATATAAAATAGTGTTATGGTGTTTTAGTGTTATGGTAACCTTACCCTTATACTAAAACACCCAAACACCAAAACACCCAAACACTAACAAATTTTGCCGTCGATGAATATCGTTTTAACCTATTTGCAGCACAACTGGCAGCGCCTGAACCTGGAACGGTTTGGCGCGCCGGGCCAGCTTTCCTGCGTGATGTTGACCCCCGGGTTTGTGGCCTCCAGCCATATCATCGCCTTTGTGCTGGCGGCCGGGCAGCTACAGCCATTGCTGGTGGTCAAGTTCCCCCGCCTGGCCGGCGATCACGGGCGGCTGGATAAAGAAGTCGCCAATTTGAACCGCCTTCAGGGGCTGCGGCAGGGAGGATTCGATTCCGCCCCGGCAGTGCTGGCCTATGAAGACTGGGGCAACTATCGCCTGTTAACGGAGACCATGGTGGGAGGCGAGATCATGCGCCGCGCCCTGGTCAAACGCCGCACTGCCGCCTGTCTGAACGCGGCCATGGACTGGTTGCAGGAGGTCCATCGCGCCAGCATGGTTCCCGGCAAAACCGTGGCAAATTCATTCGAAACTCTGGCAGAAAGCCGTTTGCGGGCGTTAGAGAGCAGTTTTCCCCTAAACGAGCAGGAACTACGCCTGCTCGAACGCGCCCGGCAACTGATAGAGCCGCTGCGCAGCGCCGCCATTTCCCTGGTGTTCGAGCACGGCGATTTTTCCGCTCCGAATATTCTAATCGACGGCAATAATCGCCTGGGAGTGGTGGATTGGGAGCTGGCAGAACCGCAGGGCCTTCCGGCGGCGGACCTGTTATTCTTTTTGAGTTACGTTGCCTTCTCCCGGGAGGGGGCGGAGAGACCGGACCAATATATTAAAGCGTTTCACCGCGCCTTTTTCGGCGCGAAAGCCTGGGCAGTCCCCCATCTGCTGCGCTACAGCGAGGCCCTGGAGCTTCCCCGGGAGTTGCTGAAACCTTTGTTTGTGCTCTCCTGGAGCCGCTACTTAGGCAACATGGCGGCGCGGCTGAGGGGTGCGGAAAACGGCCACGCGCAGCTGGCCGAACAAACCGTAAGCTGGCTGCGCGGCAATCGTTATTACCGAATTTGGCAATACACCGTCGAAAATGCAGACAATGTAATGGTGTTATAGTGTTCAAGTGTTATCGTTCCAAAACACCCGAAGACTATGAAAACTCGAAACCCAAAACTCTAAACTCTAAACTCATGTTCACAGTAGCCCTGATCGGTCTGGATGGAGCCGGAAAGACCACTATCTCCGATAAATTACGGGAATCATTTCCCCTGCCGATGAAATATCTCTATATGGGGATCAATATCGATTCCAGCAACGTGGCGCTGCCCACCTCGCGCCTGGCTCACGCGCTGAAGAAATACAAACAGCGGAAAAAACACGGCGGCGCTGAACCGCTCGACAGCAAGGCGCTGTATCACCAGGTTCGCCCCAGGAGTAAAAAGAGCAATCCCCTGCGCTCCGCCCTGCGCTTGCTGAACCGGGTGGCGGATGAGTCCTACCGCCAGATAATTTCCTGGGGATATCAATTGCGCGGAAACATTGTGCTCTATGATCGCCACTATCTATTTGATTTCGCGCTCATCGACCTGGAATCCAAAACCCAGAAAGTGCGCCTGAGCGACCGCCTGCACCGCTGGTTTATTGCCCGGGTGCTGGCGCGGCCGGACATGGTTATTTTTTTAGACGCTCCCCCGGAAGTGCTCTACGCCCGAAAGGGGGAATGGTCGGTAGAGTATTTGCGCGATCGCCGGGAAGCGGTGCTCTACCAGGGTGAAAAAACCCCCAATTTCATCCGGGTGGATGCCACCCAGCCGGTGGAGAAGGTATATGACGATGTTTGCCGCAACATCCTGCGCTTCCATGAAGCGAAAAAATCCGGCAACGCCCATCACAATGGTAAACCATAAAAGGAAACCTGGGATCATTTCTCAAACATGGATGAGTTGACAAATGCAAAAGTACCTTTCGAGTTTTGGATACCTTTCGCAGGTTTACGGCCGGCCGGGGGAGCGCCCCAATCTTCTGCGGGTGCTTACCTACCACCGGGTGGGAAAACCGGATGAGTTCCCTTACCTGGATCCCCGGCAGGTGAGCGCCACCCCGGCGATGTTCGAGCAGCAGATGCGCTTTTTAGCAGCGAACTACCGCGTGGTACACATGGAGCAGGTGGCGGAAGCGGTCGCCAACGGCGCCCGCCTGCCCGAGAATGCGGTGGCGATAACCTTCGACGACGCTTACCGCGACGTGAAGGATTACGCCTGGCCGATCCTGAAGCGCTACAAACTCCCGGCCACGGTTTTCGTGCCCACTGCTTATCCGGACCAGCCCCAGCGCACTTTCTGGTGGGACCGGCTCTATAACGCCTTTTTCAATAGCGCAGTGACCGAATTGCCCTCCTCGCCGGTCGGGGTTCTCTCCCTGAAAACCCCGGAAGAGCGCCTGCAAAACCTGAAACGATTGCAAAACTATTTGAAAAGCCTCTCCCACGACGAGTCACTGGGGGTCATCGACGAGACCTGCCGCTACCTGAACGGAAAGAGCAGAGATCGCAGCGCCGTTCTCGGCTGGGAAGAGATGCGCCGCCTGGCAAGAGAGGGGTTGACCCTGGGCGGGCATACCCGCACCCACCCCATTCTTACCCAGATTCCGCTGCCGGAGGTGCGCCGGGAGGTGCGCGGCTGTTTAGACGATTTGAAACGGGAAATCGGCGAGATCCTGCCGGTATTTGCCTATCCCAACGGCAACCATAACCAGGAGATCATGCAGATTATGAAAGAAGAGGGATACCGGCTCGCTTTTGTTACCCGGGGCGGGTTCAACAACTTAGATTTGCAGAATCCCCTGGCGCTTCAGCGCATCAACATCACCCGCCGCACCGACCTGCGGGTATTCCGGCTGCGCTTGCAGCGCTGGTTCTCCTACATTGATATGAAACGTAATGCGTAACTCGTATTCCGTATTGCGTATTCCGTTTTTATTACGCATTACGTTTTACGCAATACGTAATACGCAATACGAATTAACCATTCCGAACGCCAAAGACAATTCAAGGATAAATCATGTCACAAACGTTATTGAAAGAGAAGAAAGAGCGCTGGCAACTCGATAAAACCTCGAACAACGGCAGGGTGCTCAAGAAAGTCGCTTACACCATGTCGCGCTTCCCCAAGCTGACCGAAACCTTCATTCTCTACGAAATGATGGCCATGGAAGAGGCGGGAATCGAAGTGGAGCTGTTCCCCCTGCTGCGGGAGCGCCAGGACGTTCAGCACCGGGAGGTGGAGCGCTACCTGCAACGGGCGCATTTTCATCCCTTTTTTTCCCTGCCCATCCTGTGGGCGAACCTTTATTACCTGTTTCGCAAGCCCCTGACTTACCTGAAAGCGATTTGGGAAGTTTTCAGCGGCACGTTCGGCAGCCTGAACTTTTTCTTCGGCGCGTTGGGCGTTTTTCCCAAAGCGGTGCGTTTTGCTTACGAGATGGAGCGGCTGGGAGTGGAGCACCTGCACGCCCATTTTGCCACCCACCCGGTGGTCGCGGCCTTGATCATCAAGCGTTTAGCAGGAATTCCCTACAGTTTTACGGTTCACGGGTCGGATTTGCACGTGGAGCGGCGGATGCTCGATATCAAGGTGAAAGCCAGCGCCGCCGCCGTTACGGTCTCGAATTTCAACAAAAATGTAATGATCCAGGAGTGCGGGGAGGCGTTGGGCGAGAAAATCCACGTGATTCACTGCGGGGTGGACACGGATCTGTTCCAATGCCACGATCGCTCTTCCCATGGCGCCCCTTTCCGGATTCTCTGCGTGGCGTCGTTCGAAGAAGTGAAAGGGCATCAATACCTAATTGAGGCCTGCAAGCTCCTGTCGCAGCGCGGACTTGATTTTACCTGCCACCTGGCAGGCTACGGCCCCCTGCGCGAGCAGGTTGAAAAACAGATCGCCACAGCGGGTTTGCAAAATAAATTCAAAATTCACGGGGGGCTGCCGCGCAGCGAGGTGCTCAACCTTTACCGGGAGGCGGACGTTTTCATCCTGCCCAGCGTTATTACCAAAAACGGAAAAAAAGAGGGCATCCCGGTGGTGCTCATGGAAGCGATGTGTACCTGCCTGCCAGTCATTTCCAGCAGGCTTTCCGGCATCCCGGAGTTAGTGCAGGAGGGGGTAGCGGGGATTCTGGTCGAGCCGCGCGACGCCGCCGGCCTGGCCGGTGCGCTGCAAAAACTGCACGACCGGCCGGAACTGCGAGCTAAAATGGGCAAAGCCGGCCGGGAATACGTTCTGGAACAGTTCGATCTCAAAAAAAATGCCCGCCTGCTCCTCAATCTCATTGAAAAAACTGCCGTACAATTGCGCTAACCCGGAAGAAACCGGATTCGGGGTAACCGGGTTGCCCTGGCGAATGCGAATTCGCAGGAACCGCTCGCGCCGCGGCGATGAAGCCGGACCTGTAAAAATATATTATCAATGTGTGAGCTAAATCGGCAAAGCGGGCTCGCCATTTTTTAAATTGTTCGCGCTGAATATAGCTTGATGTCCCTCACCGCGGTGAGGTATGGATTCATAACCGGAGAAGCCAAATGTCTTTGTGGGTACGCCAAATTATTGCCGGAAGTGCGGAGAAATCCGGCTTCTCTAAAGAAATCGTAATCTTTGCGATATATTGTTTTGCACTGTCTCTCTTCTGCGCCTCGCCAGCCCCGGCTCAATCCACCCCGGTGACGGTTGGCTACCGCGATTTGAGTTTTGCGGGCCTTTCCGGGGAACCCACCGGCGAGAAACCGGAGAGCAAGCTCTGGAGGAACGACGGTTACTGGTGGGGGAGCCTGTGGGATCGCGTGGCCGAAGAATACCGGATTTACCGCTACGATCCCGGCTCTCCCCCGGCGGTTATGCCGCGATGGGTCAACACCGGTACCGCTATCGACGACCGCGCCGGATCCATCTCCGATATCCTGTGGGACGGAACCCGGCTCTACGTCGCTTCTCACATGTTCTCCTCCAGCGCCGGCAGCGCGAACCAGGCCAACTCCGCCCGGCTTTACCGTTATAGTTACAATTCCGCCACGAAAACCTACTCCCTTAGCAGCGGCTTCCCGGTGCTGATCAACAGCTCCAAATCCGAAACCCTGGTGCTCGACAAGGATTCTACCGGAAAATTGTGGATTACCTGGGCCCAGGGGGGAAAGATCAAAGTAAATTGCAGCACCACCGATGACCTGACCTGGGGAACCCCCTTCGATCTTCCGGTACAGGGCAACAATGCCAGCAGCGACGATATTTCCTCCGTGGTCGCCTTCGGGGGGAATAAAATCGGGATCATATGGAGCAACCAGAACACCAAGCGAATTTATTTTGCGGTGCACCTCGACGGCAATCCTGATACGGATTGGGAACCGATCGAGACCGTGCTGGGCAATGGAAATACTTCTCTCGCGGATGATCACATCAACATCAAAGCGGTTTGCGACGGAAGCGGCAATCTATACGCGACCACCAAAACCAGCCTGGGCGGGAGCGGAAATCCCCAGGTGTATGTGCATAAAAGGACTGCGGCCGGGGTATGGAGCAACTATGTTTTCGGAACCACGGATCAAGCTCACACCCGCCCCATTCTCCTGTTGAAACAAGACAGCAACGAGCTGTACGTATTTGCGGTCAGCGACCGCAATGAAGACGCTACCGACAGAATCTACCTGAAAAAAACCAATTTGAATAATATCTCCTTTGAACCGGGGCTGGGCACTCCTTTCATGCAAAGCGAAACGGATGCAATAACCGACCCCACCTCCACCAAACAGTGCGTCAGCGCGGCCACCGGAATCCTGGTGCTGGCCAATGACTATCATACCAAGTATTATTTTCATAATTATATCGGCGTCAACCCCCAGGCCCCGGTGATTACATCGTTTACGCCGGCCTCGGGAGCGGTCGGAACCGCGGTGACCATTCAGGGGCAAAACTTTACCGGGGCCACCCAGGTGCAATTCAACGGCGTCGCAGCGCCCGGCTTTTCGGTAGTATCCGACGCCGAGATTCAGGCCGCCGTGCCGGCTGGCGCAACCAGCGGGCCTATTACCGTCATCACCCCGCAAGGCTCCGCCGCCAGCGCCAGCAATTTTGTGGTAACGGGAACGACTTATACCCTGGCGGTGAATATTCTCGGCTCCGGGACCGTGGATCTGGATCCTCCCGGGGGCGTTTACAGCCCCGGCGCAGAGGTTGCGTTGACCGCCGTCCCCGCATCCGGCCTTGAATTTGGCGGCTGGAGCGGGGATTTGAGCGGGGCCGCCAATCCCGCCTCGATTACCATGGACTCCGATAAAAGCGTAACTGCAACCTTCTTTGCCAGCGGCGGCGGCAGCGGTACCGTAGCGCATGAAGAGACCCGCACCGGCGGCTCCTCGAACTCCTCCTCCGTTTCTACCGCAACGCCATTGATTGCAGCCGCCGGGCATCTTTACCTCGCGGCGATTTCTACCCGCAGCAACATTCCGGTAAGCTCGGTAAGCGGTCTGGGACTGTCCTGGACGCTGGTAAGCGCCCGCTGCAGCGGCAGAAGCCAGACCGGGGTAGAAGTGTGGATGGCCCAGGGGGCTCCGAACGCCAACGGGACGGTCACGGCAATTCTTTCCGGGGCTCCTGCAAACGCTGCTATCGCGGTGAGCCGCTATTCCGGGGTCGATCCCGCGGATCCCCTGGGAACGGTTATTTCCGGCAACACCAAAGGGTTGAACGGCTCCTGCTCCGGGGGCTCGGACAGCGACGAGTATTCGTTCACGATGGCGGTTGCGGTTCCCAATGCGCTGGTGTATGGGGCTATCGCCCCGCGCCTTCGCTCCCACACCCCGGGGACGGGTTATACGGAACGTGCGGAGGTCTCCCAGGGCAGCGGCGGGGAGGCGGTGGGGGTTGCGGTGCAAGATCAGGGTTTCCCTTCACCGGGCAATACAGTTCTCAACGGTTCCTTCACCGGCGATACGGATTGGGCGGTTATCGGGATTGAAATCAAGCCCGGGAATGCCCCCATTCTGGTAAACGCCAGGGTCTTTCTGGAAGGACCTTACCATAACGGGAGTATGACCACCTTTCTCAATGACGGGAATTTGCTGCCGCTCAACCAGCCGTATAACCTCGTTCCCTGGAATTATGGCGGCGGTGAAAGCGTTACCAGCCTGCCCCCGGGCGTTACGGATTGGGTGTTGGTAGCTTTGCGTACCGCCCCGGGCGCCGCCAGCCAGGTGGCTGCCCGCGCCGCCTTCCTGAAAAACGACGGCAGCATTGTGGATACCGACGGGAGCAGCGCGGTAAATTTTACTGGCCTGGGGGCGGGAAATTACTATATTGTCATTTACCATCGCAATCACCTGGCGGTGATGAGCAGCGTTGCTCAATCGTTGAGCGATTCTTCCGGGTTATATGATTTTACAACCGCCCAATCGCAGGCATACGGAACCAACCCCATGAAAGAAGTCACTCCCGGTATTTTCGGGTTGATCGCCGGGGGCGGCAATGCCGATGGAGCGGTAGATTTCCTCGATAAAAATTCCATCTGGCGGCAGCAGAACGGAACGCCCTGGGAGTACGGAAAATCAGGAGATTTCGATTTAAACGGCGGGATCGATGTAAACGACCTGAACTACTTTTGGCGACCTAATGCCGGTTCGATGACCGGTGTGCCGGGAACCCTGCCGGGACGGCCGGGCTTTCCCACCGGGATTGAACCAGCGGAATAACCATCGCGCCCGGTAAGCGCACGCAAACGGATCTAAAGATAACAAAGCCATACACACTGTCGCAGCACAAGGCGCGTGGCAATCCATAGCGGATCAATTTAGAGAGGCTGATCAATGAAACGGGGATTTTACCTTCCCATGTTGGCGCTGCTCTGCGGTTTGTTGGCGGGAGCAGGCGTGATCTATCCTCAATCCGTGCCGGTGGAAACCGGGTATCGCGATCACTATTTCGGAACCTCCATCAATTCCACGCCTACCGGCGAGAAGCCGGAAAGCAAGCTCTGGTG
>WYBG01000304.1 GCA_011526015.1 Deltaproteobacteria bacterium
GGGTTCAAAACCGTAAAATTGCTGGCGCTGGTGCCGGTGCCGGCCGGGTTGGTCACCCGGATTCTTCCGGTGGTAGCGCCGGCGGGAACCACTGCTTGTAGTTGGTTATCGTTGTTCACCGTAAAACTGCCGGCAGCAACGTTGTTAAAGGTGACCGCGCTGGCGCCGGTAAATCCGGATCCGGTTACGGTCACTTGTACGCCGGCCGCTCCACTGGCCGGGCTGAAGCCGGCAATTTGCGGGGCGGTAATCACCACAAACGCGGTGCTGCTGGAACCGCTGCCCTGCGGGGTGGTCACGCTGATGAGCCCGCTGGAAGCGCCTCCCGGCACGGTTGCCTGAATCTGGCTGCCGGATACCACCGTGAACGAAGCGGCGTTCACCCCGTTGAACTTGACCGCGGTGGCGCCGCTGAAATTGCTCCCGGTGAGCGTCACCACGGTTCCCGCAATCCCGCTGGCGGGAGAAAAAGAGGTTATCAACGGGCCTGCCGCGGTAGGAGCGATAGAATTATGGAAATAATAATTCTTATCATGGTCTCCGGCCAGTACAACCAACCCCATGGCATTATTAATGGTTTGTTTGGTAGAGGTGGGGTCGTTGATGTTGTACCCGCTATATTTGATAAACGGTGTGCCCACCCCGCTCGGGAAACTGATGTTATCCAGGTCGGAGTTTTTGGTATAAATCCCGTCGACGTTGGATACCTTCGCTTTTACGAATACGTGGATTTTGTTATTGCTCTCGTCGATCAGCAAAATCGGGCGGGTAAATTTGTCCCGGCCATATCCGAAAACCGCCTCGCTCCAGTTTCCGAAGCGGTCGCGCTTCAGCACGTAGATTTGCGGCAGGTTGTTATCGGAGAGGCTGGTTTTGGTGACGGCGTAAACGTGTCCCTGGCCGTCCTTTCCCATCTTCAGGTTAATATGGTCATCCGCTACCGGGTTGCTGCCGTCCGCCAGGGCGGTTTCCACCGATTGCCAGGTGTTCATGGAATTGCCATCGATGTGCACGGCGAAAAATATTTTCCGGGCAGTCTGGTCGCTCCAAATCAACCCGATTTTATTGCCGTCGAAGTGCTGAATAGAAGAAATATCATCGGATTTTGCAGTGGTGGTTTGAACCGGCAGGCGAATGGGGGTGCTCCAGTGAAGGTCGTCCGTGGTGCTGCTGTTGACCATCACCTTTCCGCTCTGCATCCAGGTAATCCACAATTTGCCGGTAGAATCCTTGTCGATGACCAGGGTTTCCGAGGTGCTGCTGTTGATCAATGCCGGGAAGCCGGAATCCAGGGTATATTGTTTGGTGGCGGAATTGTAGCTGTAGCGATACAGCCGGGCGGAGTTGGCGCTGCCGGTGCTTCCACCCCGCTCGGCGAAGACGTGGGAAGCAATATATAATTTGTTGCCGTCCCACAAGGCATCCGCTTTGGTGGAAGCGCGGTTGTCGATTGGGGTTCCGGTGCTTTCCCATACCTGGCTTGCCAGGTTGAAGCGGTAAATCTGGTACTGGTTTGCAGCCGGATTCCACATGCTGCCCCACCAGTAATTATCGTTCCACCACAATTTACTCTCCGGTTTTTCCCCGGTAGGAGCGGGTGCCACGCTGCTGCCAAAGTAATGGCCTATATAGCCGGTATTGGCTTCTATTACTAAGTCGGTATTAGTAACAGAGGCAGCCGGGGGAATCGTGGCGCTGCTCCCGGTGGAAGCGTTTCGGTAATCGGCCCTGGCCGGCGAGGTTTGCGCCAGCAGATTTCCGCCCGCTGCCAGCAACAGCCAGCAAATGGCCGCCCCCAGCATTCCCGCCTGAGATTTAAAAAACAGATTGTTTGAACAGGTGTGCATATTTGAATGATTTTTAGCGATTTTTAGCATTTCGATTCTCCGGAATAGAGTAGCGGTTTTATGAGCTAATGAATTATGCGATCGGAAATCATACCCGAGCTCATGAAAATTCTTCGTAATAGCAGCGAGTGTGTTGTTTTAGCATTTATCATACCTCCGTGAAAGTTTTGGGTCAAAACAGTGTGCACAACAGGAAACAATCCGCTTCAATCCCCTACTTGCAGGGAATTCATCGCTTCTGTTCACCATTCGTTCCGCTAAACAGAAGCCCAGGAATGTATTGGGATAAGGCTGAAGAAAAGCGGCCGATCCAATCGGATGCCAGGACGCGGGAGTTGTGTTAAATATTCAATATCCTTTGGGCGCGCCACCCCTGGCCGGGGTAGGGCTGGCTCATCCTGTTCCTTAAGAATGACGAAATCTTAAACCAACGCGTCAAAGATCGAAAGAGGTTACCGTTTGCGCTTAAGAGCGTTGTAATTGACCAGGAATTGAATATTAACGAGGATCAATAAAAGCGATTTTGCGGTTTTTCCACGTGACCGGCCTCACGTGGTGAAGAGCATTTTTTGAAACGCGATGCTGCCGGGCTTCTCATCGTTTGAAAAAAATCCTCAACCCCTCGGTGCAGTTCCGGCACATCTCGATGCTGTCGCGCCGGTTTACCACCAACTGGCGGAAGCGGTGGTAATTTTCGCCGTTCCAGATTTCCTCGAAACTATGCTCCCCGATTTTGCCCAGCGGGAATTCGGCATCCTTATCAAAGCAGCAGGGGATCACGGTATTATCCCAGGTAATTGCGGAACCGTACCAGATTTTCTTGCAATACCCGGAATAGGAGCCTTTCAATTGATATTTGCCATTCACTTTATGGTATCGGCGGTATTGGGGGTTACGGGGCAGGGTTGACTCGGCATTATCAAAATCATAAATCTGGGGAGATTTGAAAATTACCCGGTTAACGCCTAATTCTTTCCCGAGTTTTTTTATATCCTCGATTTCATGCTCGTTATGCCGCATGACGATGAACTGCAAATCGGCCCAGGGGAATTTGTTGCCAAGCTGGTTGCGGGCTTCGATAAACTGGCGTATCCCGCGAATGACCCGGTGGAAATGGCCGGCCTGGCGGTACACTTTATAAGTTTCTTCGGTAGCGCCGTCCACGGAGAGGATCAAGCGCCCTAATTTACTGGCAGCCAACTGCCGGGCAAAGTCGGGATTAGCCAGCCGGGTCGCATTGGTGCTGATCACCGTAAAAATTTTCTTCTGGTAGGCGTAGTCGATCATCTCCAAAATATCGGGATTGATGAAGGATTCTCCCTGGAAATACAGCAACAGCACCCAGGTATAATCCCCGATTTCATCAATCATAGTCCGGAATTCTTCTATTTTTAAATGTCCCTGGGGGCGAATTAGGGTTTGCAATCCCACCGGGCATTGGGGGCAGCGCAGGTTGCAGATTGCAGTAGGTTCGATAATGAAAGTATAAGGCCTCCCCCAGACATAGTACCTCCCGGTCAACCGCGAAAGGAAATAAGAAGAGAGGATCGCGGAGGCGTTCTTGAATTTTTTCCGGTCCCAAAGGGGTTTTAGATAGGATATATAGGATTGCATGGTTTCTCCCGGCGAAGTGTAAAAAAAAAGGGACATTATCTTTCATAATGTCCCTTTTACGGTGGTGAGGCCAGATTAAAATAATTTTAAAGGAGGGAGGTTTATTTTAGGAGAGAGCCTCACCACCGAAGGCAAATATAAAAGACCGATCTATTCAAATCAAGCACTAAAAAAAAATGATTGCTAATCAACGAACGGGCGGGAAGCTCTCGGGTAGATGAATTGTATCTCCAGCACTTCCCAGCGGTTTCCTTGTTGAATAAGGGTCGCCGCCAGAATATCTCCCGTTTTAAGGCGCGAATATACCGATGAATTCAATTTTACATTGTCAATCTGGTCAAACAAGTGCACGTTTACCAGATCTAAGGTCTTTGCAAGCCGGTTGCGCATCCGCTTCACTTCATAAAAACCGGCCATTTGGGGTATATCCGGGTCATCCCGGTATATCATCACGTCGAAAAGGCTATATTCATCCAGATAGGTATTCAGCGCCCGCACCACCCGGGGTACTTCGGTTTTTACCTGCTCGTAATATTTCAGGAAGCTATGTTTATAGTCGAGATTATAATTGTGGGCCAGCCAGGTTACAAATCGCGCCAGGGTCTGGAATATCCGGGAAAAGGGCGGGTCCGGAACCTGGGCGGTTTTCTGAATCAGCCAGATTGACATGAACTCCAGAAAATGTTCCTCGCAAACTTCATAGATCGTGGTGATTTCCGCAGATTCGGTGAGAAATTCCCGGAATAGCTCGATATCCCGGCTGACGCAGCCGGCGTCTCGAGAATCGCATTCCGCCTCATCGATGAACCGTTGAATGGTCTCGAAAATATCTTCATATTCGGCGTCGATTCCCCCCCATTCGGCATCCTCGTGGTACACGCCTTCTTCCTCGTCGCCCTCTTCCCACTCCCGCTGGGGATCGTAATCATCCTCAGATTCCAACAACCCCTCAAAAGAGTCGATGGCCGGGTCCGCGGGGCGTTGCAGCAAGGATTTACCTTCCTGGCGGATAAAATTGATGATCACGTCTTCGATGAAATCCGCCAGCCCGATCAACTCCAGGTCATCTTCTTCGATTTCGATCCCTAATTCCTCGTAATAAAACTGGATCAGGGTATCGAGGATGACGTTTTCCATTAACTCGACCCGGAAGCTTTGTTCCCGCACCAGCCCGCCGGAGAAAAACGTTTTCAACCGTTTCTTCCGTTGGGTCATCCCGTCGCTTTCGTTTTGGTACGCCTGGCTGCGGGTCTCCGCTTCCCAGAAGTCATGGGAAGCGCGCTTGACGTAGCCTTCTTCTTCCAGAAAATATTCAAAGCTGTCGCCGAGGTTGAAACAGAGGGTGCCGATGTCGTTGAAGGTAAGCTGAAGCGGGGAATTCTGGCGGTTGGAAGCAAAGTAGCGTTTTTCCAACTGGTTCCCAACGTGGTTGACCATCAGGTAAATAAAGTAATCCAGGTTGGTCATCTCGTATATCTCTTTATCCCAGCTCTCTAAAAATTCCCTGGCAGAGATAAAGGTTTTTTGAGTTCCATCCGCCAAATTCATGCTCTCCATATTGAAACCGTTGCCAATTTAACACTCACCCAAAAATCAGTCAACAAAAATTTTGGCGGTTCTTTTCCGGGGAGCCTTTATTTCCTGATCCCGGTACTGTAAGCGGTACAATTTATAGTAGAAGCCGCGTTTTCTCAGCAATTCCTGGTGGGTTCCCTGCTCCCGGATAACGCCTTTGTGAATCACCACTATCTGGTCCATGTGCTGAATGGTAGAAAGCCGGTGGGCGATGACCAGGGCGGTGCGGTTGCGGAGCACCACTTCTAATGCCTGCTGAATCAGCGCCTCCGATTCGCTGTCGATATTGGCGGTCGCTTCGTCCAGCAGCAGAATGTCCGGATCGATCACCAGCGCCCGCGCCAGGCTCAGAAGCTGTTTCTGCCCCACGGAGAGGTTGCTGCCGCGCTCCTTGACTTCATGCTGGTACCCATTGGGAAGTTTTTCGATAAATTCGGCAGCGTTGACCAGCCGCGCGGCCTCCTTCACCTGCGCTTCGCTGATATCCTGTCGCCCCAGGCGAACATTCTCCAGGATAGTGCCGGAGAACAGAAAAACGTCCTGCAACACTATGGCCATGCGCTCGCGGAGCTTTTCGACCTCCCACCGCCGCACGTCCACCCCGTCGATCAACACCTGCCCTTCCTGCACGTCGTAAAACCTCCCGATCAGCCGGGAAATGGTGGTTTTACCGGAACCGGTATGTCCCACCAGGGCGAATCGTTTGCCGGGAGGAATGTCCAGGTTGATGTTTCGCAAAACAAATTCTTCATCATAAGCGAAGGATACGTCGCGGAACTGAATGTGGCCTTGCAGGCGCGGCCGGGTGTGGGGATTGGCCGGGGAGAGAATCTTCGCTTCCGTATCCAGCAGCTTGAAAATGCGCTCGGAAGAAGCCAGCGCCCCTTGCAGGATATTGTATTTTTCCGAGAGGTCGCTGATGGGGCGGAAAAACATCCGGGCGTATTGAATGAAGGCGATCAACACCCCCAGGGTCACCGCGGAATCCTGGATCAGCCAGCCCCCGCGGAAAATGATGATCGCCAGCGCCGCCGCGCTGATGATTTCTACCGCGGGATAGAAAATGGCATAATAAAAAATGGTTTTAATGAACGCGACCGCATGGTCCCAATTGATTTTCCTGAATTGTTCGGAATCCTTCTCTTCCCGGTTGAATAACTGTACGATGGCCATCCCGGAGATGCGCTCCTGCAAATAGGAATTGATCCGCGCCAGGAAAAAGCGGATCTGGCCGTAGGCGCTGCGCACTTTTTTGCGGAAAACAAAGGTTACCAGAAACAGCAGGGGGATCACCGAAAAGGTCCACAACGCCAGCTCCAGGTGGATGGATACCATCATAATCACGATGCCGATGATCAGGAAAATATCCCCGAACACCATCACCAGCCCCTGGGTGAACATTTCGTTCAGCGCCTCCACGTCCGAGGTTACCCGGGTCATCAACCGCCCGACCGGGTTTTTATCGAAATATTGCTGGTGCAGGCGCTGCAAATGCGAAAAAATCTGGTTGCGCAAATCGTAGATGATTTTTTGTCCCACGTACTGGGTCAACAGAATCTGGAAATAACGGATCGTAAAACTGCCCACCAATACCCCGACATAAAGAACAATAATGTAGGTCAGCCCGCCGAAATCCCCGGGAATGATGTACTTATCCACCGCAATGCGGGTTAAATAGGGTCCCAGGGTTTCCAGCGCCGCCGCCACAATGATCAACAGCACCGCCAGCGTTACCCAAAACCAATACGGCTTACTATAACTCAGCAGTCGCCTGAACAAGCGCCGGTCATAAATTTTACCGCTGATCTTATCCTCTTCTACTGCCTTGCGAGATTGAGTTTCCGCCATGCCAACATTCCGAATTTAACCGTTGCACCGGGATAGTCTGTCATCGAAAGGCATCCAATATAAGCCCGCGATCCCCAAAGCGCAACCGGGGAAAGAATTATTCGGGCGGTAAAATCGCCATTTCAAGAATGATTTTAAGTTTGACTTTAGCTGATCACTTCTTTAAATTGGGGCGCTTTTTTGATACAGCCGGGGCCGTAGCTCAATTGGGAGAGCGCTGCGTTCGCAATGCAGAGGTTAGGGGTTCGATCCCCCTCGGCTCCACCGGATAGGCAGGGTTCAAAAAATAGTTGCCCTGCCGTAATTCCCCAGCGACAGCGTTACGATTAACGAATGATAAAAGGATTTA
Source organism: Deltaproteobacteria bacterium (assembly GCA_011526015.1). Taxonomy (GTDB): domain Bacteria; phylum Calditrichota; class Calditrichia; order RBG-13-44-9; family J075; genus JABWBP01. The sequence continues at coordinate 7,234 of WYBG01000304.1, forward strand.
TTGATTCGGCTGTGGATTGATCTTGTTGAATGAAAGCCAGGTCCCACGCAATAGAATCCCGCCGAACCCCGCCAGGTCCGGAAGGAAGCAACGGTAGGTGGTCTTTCTATGTGCCGTGGGGTTACCTGGCTTTTTTATTCCCACTGCGTTTTGTCTGCCGGTTGCCGGCGCGTGGAGGAATGAAACCGCCGCAGGGCTTATCCGTGTCCATAAACCTGTTGATTCTATGGCTTACATAGTACTGGCCAGAAAATGGCGCCCCCTGACCTTCGAAGACGTGGCCGGCCAGGAACACGTCACCCGAACCTTGATGAACGCCCTGCAACAACAGCGCATGGGCCACGCGTTCATCTTTGCCGGTCCCCGGGGGGTTGGCAAAACCACCGCCGCCCGCCTGCTGGCCAAGGCGCTCAATTGCGAATCGCAGCCCGCAATCAACCCCTGCAACCAGTGCAAAAGCTGTAAAGCGGTCACAGAAGGGCACAGTCTCGACGTCATCGAAATCGACGGGGCCAGCAACCGCGGCATCGACGAAATCCGCAACCTGCGGGAAAATATCCGCTTCTCCCCCGCCTCCTCGCGCTACAAGGTGTACATCATCGATGAAGTGCACATGCTCAGCAAGGAAGCCTTCAACGCCCTGCTGAAAACCCTGGAAGAGCCTCCCGCGCACGCGGTCTTTATCTTCGCCACCACGGAAATCCACCGGGTACCCCTCACTATTCTCTCCCGCTGCCAACGGTTCGATTTTAAGCGCATTCCCACCGCAGTCATTGCCGACCGGTTGCAGCAAATCGCGGAGTTCGAGAAAATCCCCATCGAGCGTGACGGGCTGCTGCTGATTTCCCGCAAGGCGGAGGGCAGCATGCGCGACGCCACCAGCATTCTCGACCAGTTGGCCTCTTCCAGCGTGGAAGCCTTGACCGTGGAGAAGGTTCAGGAAGCGCTGGGACTTATCAATGAAGAACTGTTTTTCGAATTCACCGACTTGATGCCCCAAAAAGACGACGGGGCGGTGATCCGCTTCGCCCGGGCAGTTTTTCAACAGGGCCATGACCTGGTGAATTTCCTGCACGGAATGGAGGAGCACTTCCGGAATTTGCTAATCGCCCGCGCCACCGGCTCAACCCAGTTGCTGGAGACATCGGATTATTTCAAAAATTTATACCAGGAAAAAGCCGCGTTATTTACGGAAAAGGATCTGCTCCATTACATCGATATCCTGACCCAAAATGAATCGCTGCTCAAATACAGCGAAAATCCGCAGTTGATCCTGGAATTGCTGCTGCTTAAACTGACTCACAAACCCCTGAGCGTGGAGTTGGAAGAGCTTCTGGAACTGCTCAAAAATTTACCCGATTCGCCGGCCCCGGCCGGAAGCGCCCCCCCCGCTCCAAATCCCGGCCCCCAACCGGGCGCGCCCACGCCGCCGCCCCAGCCTCCATCCTCTTCCGCCCCGGGGGCGGCGCCTTTTAAGCTCCCGGGAGATTATCCCTCTTCTGTCAAGGAGCCTTCTAAAGGGCGCTTCGATTCGCTGAAGAAAAACTCCCTGCCCACCTCCACCGCCCCCTCCGCGACGGTGGAAACCGAAACAACCGTGGCCGCCAATGCGCCGGCGGTAACCCTGGCCGACGTTACCGGGCGCTGGGATCAGCTCATCGTTGCAATTAAAAAAGAAAAAATTGCCCTGTCCTCATTTTTGCAAGACGGCGTTCCCTACAAAGTGGAAGGCCGGGTGCTGCAAATCGCCTTCGACCCCAAAACCGGTTTCCACATGGATCACGTGCAGAAAAACGCCCCGGTGATCGAGCGGGTGATGGCGCAGGAGTTGGGGATGCCGCTGCGAATCAAATGTATCAAAGTTCAGTTCGAGCAGGAAGGGATCCAACGGCAGGTGCAAACGCCTGAAGAAGCTTTCGAGAGCATGAAAAACAAGGAACCGGTGCTGAAAAAGATCATTGAGCTGTTCGATTGCGAGAATATGGATGAATGAGAACAAAAGCCGGGAGCCAAAATGCAAATCGCAAGCGCCGGAATTGGGCTTTTTCCGGCACGGCGGGAGCGGCGCTCATTTTTTACCCCCAACCGGGAGATTTCGATGAAACCGAATATCAATGATTTAATGAAACAAGCGCAACAAATGCAAGAAAAGATACAGCAGGCCCAGGATCGCCTGGCTGAAATTACCGTGGAAGGCACGGCCGGCGGCGGAATGGTTAAAGTAACCGCTAATTGCCAAAACCGGATTGTTGCGGTGGAGATCGAGCCGGAAGTATTGGACGGCGAAGATAAAGAGATGCTCGAAGACCTGATCGTGGCGGCCATCAACCAGGCGCTGGAGAACGCCGCCCGGCGTTCCGAGGAAGAAATGCAAAAGGCGATGGGACCCTTGCTGGGCAACCTGCCGGGCGGATTCAAGCTGCCGGGAATGTGAAAA
>WYBG01000305.1 GCA_011526015.1 Deltaproteobacteria bacterium
ACAAAGGGCTGGTAACGCGACCATTGCACAATCGCTTTGTAGAAAACATTGGTTACCGTGGTATCGCTGCCGGCGGCGGCGGTGGAAACGTTCAACCGGCTGGTGGAATAGACAATGCGATTGCGAATTTCGGTCTGGTAACCTTTTTGGGGGATTAAGATATTATCACGCCGGTCTTGTAAGGGATTAAAATTGAAGGCATAGATTTCATCCTGCCCCTGCGACACTTGTTGCAGCAAAGAATCCACGTTGACGCCCGGCTCTTCCTGGATATTCACCTTCTGATAGGATACTCCCCCGGTGTAAGACCAGTAATTTTTGAATTGATGGCTTAAATTAAAAGAAGCGGAGAACATGTCCAGGGGAACCACGGAAACCGGCTGGCGCTGCCGGGAATAGGTAATATTGAAAATGCCCGGGGTGCGGGTTTCCAACACCCAGGGCTCTACAAAGCTGAAACTAACCTGGTCGCGGGGATTGAGAATTTGTTTGCGAGCGTCATCGGGATTCTCCCGGCCATAAAACAGGGAGGTAATATAGCGCAACGAGACGCTGCGGGCGGTGCCGAATAAATTCCGGTGCCCCCCTTCGGCGGTCAGGTCGAAAGTGGTCACGTTGCCCACCGCGTCCCCATTTTCATACCCCACCCCGAAGCGCAGCCCCACCCACAAGGCCTTTTTTTCTACTACCCGCCAGACCAGCTTCACCCGCGACTGGTCCTCGTTAACCGGGCTTAACCGGTAATTGACCATCTTGAACATACCGGTGCTGTAAATGTTCTTCTGCGATGCTTCAATTCTTCGCCGGGAAAAAACGTCTCCCTTTTTGATTTCCAATTCCCGGCGAATCAAAAAGCTTTTCACCAGCTCCAACCCCTCATATTCGAGGTCCTCGATAATTACCGTCTGCCCTTCCTGGATTTGGATTTCCACGGCGATCAGCGAGTCGCTGCTGACCCGCTCCCGGTCGGTAAAAAGCACGTAGGGTTTGCCGTTATCCAGGTACATGTTCTCGATATTATTCAGGCCGATCTCGATCTCGGAGCGTTTGTAAGCCTGCCCGTCCTTCACCTTGAAGGCCTTTCGCAATTCTTCGAACGAGAAAAGGGTATTTCCGGAAAAGGTTACCCCGTTCAGAAAAAAGCGGTTCCCCTCATTTACCTGGTATTCGATGAAAATCCGGTCTTCCTCTTTATCGAAAGAACTGGTCACATAGACATCCAGGTAGCCCTGCTGGGTGTAATAGTTGGTAATCAGAATCTGGTCTAATTTCAGGAAGCGGGGATTGAAATCTTTTTTTTCTTCGGATTTGAGAATGCTTTTGAGGTCTTTTTCCGAAAAACTGCGGTTCCCGGTAAAGGTAATCCGCGCCACTTTCAAACCCGTGGATGAGAATGCCGCCGGCGCCAGTAGCAGCAACAGCAACGCCGCCAAGAGATGGCGATTCTTAAAACGTAACCTGCCAGCTAATGTCCAGTTTGACCTTGTCATTCCCCTCATAGGTTTTTTGGAAAATGGTGGAAAACGACCAGCTCCGGTTCAATCGGTATTGTAAATAAATCTGGTTTCCCGCCTCCCAGGAGAGCGACGGCGCCGGAAGGTTGCCGAGGCTGGAAGATTCCAGGCGGGATTGGTATTCCAGGTAGAGCTTGGGGGTGAGGTACTTTCCCAGGGCCAGGGTGGCCGGCTGGTTCAGGCGGTTTCTAAAAAAACTCTCCTGGGTCTCCAGGCGGATTTGATCCAGCCCGGTGAAGGTGCGTGCCTCCTTCTCGATGGTGGCAATCACCGCCTGGGTAACCACTTGCTCCCCTTTTTCTAACAGCAGCGCGTCGGTATTGCTGCCCAACTGGTCGAAAGTAACTCCAAAGAGCAGCAGCGCCATCTGGTCCTTTACATCCGGGTACGGGAGGGTATTCCCCTGCTCGTCCTGGATGATCAGCTCCTTTTCCGGCTCGTTCAAGCGCCCGCGCACGTTCAAATTGAACATAAGATTATTCTTGCGCTTCTGGGCTACCAGGTTCAACTCCGGCAGTTCTTTCGGGTTCACGAAATCGATTTTTCCGCTCTGAATGGAAAAATCTTCTCCCTGGATGAAATATTTACCGGAAGTTTCCAGGGTGCCATACATCTCCAACAGCCCGCGCGGCTCCTGGGTAATCCGCAAATCCCCGGAAAGGTTCATATTAAAGGTATTGAGGGCCTCGTTGCTGCGAATGACGAATTTAGGCAAGATTTCCGCAGCGAAATCGTACTGCAAGAAGGGCGGGGTTTCCCGCACCGTGGTGGTCAGCAGCAGGTTCTTCTCCGATTCCGCAAAATTCAACTCCACGTCCGCTTCGTCCACCACCACCTCCCCGGAAATGGTAATGGTATCCTGCCCGCTGATGTGCAATTTATTGGCGCTGAGCACCATGCGGGTGTTTTCCAGAAAGTAGTTGAAATAAGCGTTATTCATCCCCACGTCCAGGTGGAGGCGGGGGCGGATCAACTCCTCCGGGAAATCAATATACCCGCTGGCGCTGATGTATCCCGTGGGGCGCTGGGGAAAAATGAGCGATTTCAATTCCCCGAACCATCTCTTTAAAAAATTCCCCGAATAGCTTTTTTTGGGCGAGCGGGCGTCAAATTTATCCAGGATGAGCCGGCTGCCTTCCATGTGGCCTCTCAGGGAAAGATCCCCGATGCTGTTTTCCAACTTGGAGAGGAATAGGGTTCCGTTGTCCACCCGGACGTCGCCTTCTATCAGCCGCGGATCATCGTAGTTGCCGGCCAGCAGCAGGTCTATATCAATGTCTCCGGTGAGGCGGTCCAATTCCGGGTTCATCACGCTGAGGAAATTGAGACTGTCTTCTTCTACCTTCAGCCGCATCCGGAAACTCTTATCTGCCAGCGCCTCGGCCGGCCGGCGGGGATCCCAGCGGAGGGTTTTTTCCCCGTTGATTTTAATGATGCTATTCAAAAAATTGACGCTGACCAAATCCAACAGCAATTTGTTAGGCTGAATCCGCCCCTCCGCCTGAAATTCCGGGATGATATAGTCGGCGTAGCGGAATTTCTCCCCCTTAAAAATAAATTCTCCCCGGGGGTTGGATACGTTCCCGGCCAGGTCGATCCGCCCGCTCAGGGTTCCTTCCAGGGGATATTTGGCTTCGTAAAAAGAGGTATAATCCTGCAAGCGCAGATTTCCCATCACGAGGTTCAGGTCCAGGGGAATATTCCCGATCTTCCAACCGGCGCTGTCCTGCCCCCCTAAAAGCAAGTCCACGCTGCCGTTGACGGTGACGTAAGAATCGGCGCTTCTCTCGTAATCGAAAAAATTGACCGTCAAACGCCGGTCTTTCAGGGAAAAATCTCCGCTCATTTTGCCCAGGGGATGCCGGTCGATCACCAGCTCGTTCAATTGGATGCGCCAGTCGATCTCCGGTTTGGCCAGCTCCCCGAAAAGCTCTATTTCGGAATCCACGTACCCGGTAAGGAGGTGGTCCCAATAAAAATACTGGTTGAACGGTTCCAGGCGGATATTTTTCAAGTCCAGGGAAAAGGAACTGTTTCCCTTGAAGGCAAAGAATCCCCCGGATTTGATATACCCCGCGTCGGCCGCTCGCAAAGAGAACGCGTTTACCCGCAGGGTGTCGCTAAAGTACTCCGCGCTGATCTGTTTATCGTTGCGGATGGAATACTTTTCATATTGGAGTTGCAGGCTGTCCAGCGCCAGCAGCACCAGGTTTTCGGGAAAATTGAGGAATCCCCGGGCGAAAATAAAATTTTCCTCGCTGTAGAATTGCAGGGGGTCGAACAGAATCTGGCTGCGGTTGAATTTGAATTTGATTTCCCCGCTGGTCAAAAAAATATTTCCCAGGAAACCGGTGGCGATGCTCAGGTCAAAATATCCCTGGCGGTTCTGCACCAGGCTGGTAACGTCGGCGTTGCCCTCCACCCCGTAAATAGTGGAATTTTGAACCACCAGGCTATCGAGGTATAACTCCCCGGTTAGCGAGGGATCGCTTACCGGCCCGGTCAGATGCACCTCTAAACTCCCGTTCCCTCCCATATCCGGGAGGTAGAGGCGAGCGAAAAGGGTATCGAGATTGTTTTTAGAGGTGTTCAGGAAAATATCGGCCTGGCGCTCCCGGGATATTTTGCCTTCCAGTAAAAACCGCGAACCGGGGCCAAAGGTCAGCCGCGAGGGCGGGAAGATTTGCCAGTTTCCCCGTTCCGCTTCCAATTTCAGCAATATCGTATCGAGGTGGGCGTAGCCCAGGTCGGAGTGGTTAAGCAGAATATTGCCCTTGCCGCTGAGCCGTTCCAGGTCCCATTTGCGGAAATCGAAATCGATCTCCCCGTTCAGCCGGAAGGGCTGCTCGGTCAGCCCGGCAGATTTCAGATTCAGATCCGCAAAGCGGAGGTCGATGCGGTTTCGTCCCCGGGAAGAAAGCTCCGCAGAGCCGTTCATCCGCCCCAAATTGGATTGGAATTCCAGGTCTTCCAGGTAATAACGGTCCCCCAACCGCTGATAATTAGCCCTCAAGTGGTCCACTCTGAGGCTGTCGAACTTCCCGTCGAAGAAGAAATCGCCCACAAAATTGCCCGGCACCCCTAAAAAGGAGCCGTAGGCCCGCAAATATCCCTCTTGATAGGGAAAATCCGGCCAGAGCTTGCGGATCAGGGAAAATTCGATCCGGGTGGTATCGGCAAAAAGCAAGAAGCGAAACTCGGGTTCGAACTCCATTTCCCCGTGCCCCACCAGGTTGGCCTCGGGGATTTTCGCTTCCAACTGGTTCAGGGTAATGCGCTGTTTATTGCCGATCAACTGGAAAGAGAGATTTTGCAGGGTGATATTGCGGTTTTCCCAATGCGCGCGCAGGTATTTGGGCTGCACGGCAATTTTTTGCTCGGTAATTTCCGCGGAGAGCTGCATTTGCAGATCCCGGATCGTTTCGGTTTGCCCGGATCTTTTGTATTGCACGCTGCCGTCTTTAACGATCAACCGCTCCACTTTGAGGAAGGGAAATTGTTCCAGGTTGATTTCGGCGCCCAGGGAGTCTAATTGGAACTCCGTGGTATCCGGGACGGCGGCGGTGTCTTCCGGGGCGGCGTGCAGCAGGGCCACGGGACGGATAAGCACCAGTTGCTGAACGTCGAATTTCTTGCGCGCGAAATCCAGCAAAGAATAATCCAGCTCCACCCGCTTGCAGGCAAGGGTGTCTTCCGAAAAGATGACCGTCAGGTCGTCGATGCGCACGGTGCCGAGCAGGTTGCCGGAGAGCTGGCGGTATTGGATGCGAACGTTCTCCTCCGCCAGCTTGTTGACGACATGAATAATCGCCCGATCTACCACCGGGGTGTAAGAATAGAGAACCACCAACGTGGCAATGAGAACAACCGGCAGAAGAATGGCGGCGAATAGCAAAATTTTGAGTGTCTTAGCCATAGCAATCTGCCTTTAAATCAACGTAAACCACTTGTGAGAGGTGAATTTAAAGGATGGTTGGGTGTATTCAAAACTGAATTTTTGGGCGCTGACCCACCACTGCGTGAAACGCTATCGTGATTCGAGACAGTATGATGATTACACTCAAATCAAAAAGCCCGGTTGCTGTCAACCGGGCTTTTTAATTGTCACGTGCAAAATAAATTTTGCACTCCGTTACGCCTTATAAATTTTCTCCCGCCCCTCCTTCACTTTGGCGGTGGCGTTGCGGGTGTCCACCACCATCTTCGCGTGTTTGACGATGAAATCCCACTCATACGCGGAATGGTCGGTGGAGATAACCACCGCGTCGTAGCTGCCCAGGTTCTCGGGGGTCAATTCCACGCTGTGGTGCTCGTAGTCGTAATGGCGCATGGGATAGAGTTCGGGAATGTAGGGATCGTTGTAATCCACCCGGGCGCCCTTATGCTCCAGGATTTCCATCAGCTTCAGGGTGGGCGATTCCCGCA